>JASLOY010000201.1 GCA_030745255.1 Vicinamibacterales bacterium | reverse complement strand
GCAGGCCGGGCTGCATGTCCCAGCCGCCCAGGGTTCCCGTGTGCCGGTATTCCGCTCGGTGTTCGCCGATATCGGCGACGATCAGTCGATCGCCGCCAACCTGAGCACCTTTTCTGGCCATGTGACCAATATCGTCGAGATGGACCGGCGCCTCTCGCTGCCGGCGCTGATCCTGCTCGACGAGGTGGGTGCCGGCACGGACCCCGTCGAAGGGGGTGCGCTGGGGCGCGCAGTCGTGGAGCACTTCCGGCAGCGGGGCGCCCACGTCGTTGCCACGACACACGACGACGTGCTGAAGGCCTATGGCGCCACCACCGAGGGTGTGGCCTGTGCGGCGTTCGGCTTCAATCCGGACACGTTCGCGCCAACTTACCAACTCGTTTATGGGTCGGCCGGCCGGAGTTTGGCGCTGGAAATCGCCAATCGGCTGGGCCTGGACCCGAAGATCATCGCGGCGGCGACTCAATTGCGCAGCGCTCGGGAGGCACAGCTCGCGGACCATCTGGAACAAGTCGAAGAGGACCGCCGGCAGCTCGACGAGCTGCGCCGCACGCTCGACCAGCAACAGGCGGAGCTTGCCGAAGGCACCGCGCGACTGACCAGACGCGAAACCGAGCTCGACGAACGTGATCGGGAAACCGAAGACAATCTCAAGCGGTCGCTCGACACCCGGCTTCGCGCCGCGCGCCAAGAGGTCGAAGAGGTCGTCTACACGCTTCGACGGCGTGCTGCGGCGCTCGAGCGTGAAGCAGCTGAGCGGGCCGACAGCCACAAGCCGCCGCTGTCCACGGGTGACAGCGGCGCGCTGCGGAGCGACGCCCGTGCCGCGCTCGAGGCAATTGCGACCCGACTTCCGACCCGGGCGGCCCCTTCCTCATCGTCGAGCCTGGATTCGCGACCCCAGATCGACGTCGGCGCACGCGTCGTGGTGTCGACGCTGGGCGTGGAGGGAGCGGTGCGGTCGCTGCATGGACAGGAGGCGGAGGTGGAGGTGCACGGGAAGCGGGTCCGTGTGCCGCTTGCATCGCTCGAGGAGACTGCCGAGAGCCGGACGCCCAACAGGCCACAGGGCCACGTGGCTATTCAGGTCGAATCGCCGACCGGTCCGCTCGACGAGCTCAACCTGATTGGTTGCCGGGTCGACGAGGCGCTCTCACGGGCGGAGAAGTTTCTGGACCAGTCTCTGATGAGCGAACAGCGCGTCGTACGGTTCATTCATGGACACGGGACCGGCCAGTTGCGCCGAGCGATTGGCGGGTTCCTCGACGCCCACCCGCTGGTGGGGCGTGTCTCTCCCGCGGCGCCAGAAGAGGGTGGCAGCGGTGTCACCATCGCGGAGCTGAAGGAATGACACACGTCCGTCTGACTTCTGGGAGCATCCCGGCCTGATGGGCCTGTTTCCACAATCGTTCATCGACGACCTGAAAGCACACGCGGACATTGTCCAGGTAGTGCAGGACTACGTCCCGCTCAAGAAGGCCGGCAATAGCTATAAGGGGCTCTGTCCGTTTCATTCCGAGAAGACGCCCTCATTCAACGTCCATCGTGACAAGGGATTTTTCTATTGCTTTGGGTGTGGCGTCGGTGGAGACGTGCTCAAGTTCGTCGAGCTCCAGGAAAAACTCGGCTTTCAAGATGCAGCGCGACAGCTGGCCCAGCGCTTTGGCCTCCCGATCCCGGAACCGGACACCGAACGGGACGCGGCAGCCGAGGCGGAGCGCGAGACACTGCTCGGCGTGCATGAGGCAGCGGCCGAATTCTTCAGGTCGCGTCTGGCCGATACGATCGGCCGGCCGGCACGGGACCACCTCGACGCGCGCGACGTGACAGGCGAGACGACCGAATTGCTGGGATTGGGCTTTGCGCCGCCGGCCCGAGATAGCTTGATCACGCACCTGCGCGCACAGGGATACTCAGACGAGCTGCTGCTGCGTAGCGGTCTGGCAGCCGCACGCGACGGTCGGCCGCTGATAGACCGGTTCCGCGATCGCCTGATCATCCCGATTGCGCGCGACACTGGGTCGGTCATCGCGTTCGGCGCGCGAGCTCTGCAGCCGGACCAACAGCCGAAATATCTGAATTCCCCGGAGACCAGCATCTATTCGAAGGCGCGCACGCTGTACGGCCTGCACCTCTCGAAAACAGCCATCCGAAAAGCGGGGTACGCGGTGCTGGTGGAGGGATACTTCGACTTCGCACAGGCGGTGCAAGCCGGCGTCGCACCGGTCGTCGCGTCGTGTGGCACCGCCGTCAACGAGCAACAGGTCAGGCTGCTCAAGCGATTCACCTCGAAAGTGATCGTGAGCTTCGATCCGGACCCTGCCGGAGCCGGCGCCTCGGCACGGTCCGGGGAGCTGCTGCTGGCCGAAGGTCTACAGGTCAATGTGGCGGTGCTGGCCGACGGCGAAGATCCCGATACATGTATACGGAAGCATGGCGTCAGCCGGTACATGGAAAAACTGCGCACATCCCGGCCATTTCTGGAATACTTATTGGATCGGGAAGCGTCCCAGCGCGACCTGACTCGAGGCGATCACCAGCGTGAATTCCTGATGAGAATGCTGCAGGTGGCGGCGCGCATACCAGACGCTGCGAGCCGGGACCTGTTTGCGGACCGTCTGGCGCACAAAGCACGAATCCTCGAGGATGTCGTCAGGACGGAGATTCGCAAGGCGGCAGTGGCCAAACGGACGACGCTCGCCGAGGTCGAACAACGGATCGCGACGGACCAATCTGTCAAGACCGCAGAAAAGGGTCTGATTTGGGCGCTCGTGCGGAACACACCGTCCGCCATGGAGGCAATCGCCGCGCTGACCGACGACGACCTGGACGGACTGGCGACGGCGCCAATTCTGTCGACCGCCCGGTCACTAGCGAACTGGCCGGCTGGCAGCGTCCTTGAGACGCTTCGCCAACGTCTAAGTACACAGGAGGCGGACTGGATGACGCGCGTCGGAACGCAGGAACGACCGCCGGCGCCGGCCGCCGCCTGCGGGCAGGAGCTCAGACGACGAGCCTACGAGCGTCAGCGCGCCGCGGTGCAGGATGCAATCGACCAGTGCCAGCAGGAGGGCACACCATCGGCGCTGGCCGAGATCGACACACTCTGGCAGAAGAAACGGGACCTGTTGACGAAGATCGAATCATTGCGATCGTGACGGCCGGATGGGTCTGGATCCGCGGGTCGCGCCTGGACCGTGCAGACACCCCACCGAGGAGGAACACTGTTGTCGCTCGAAGAAAAGTACGACGAAGTTCGGCAGCTCATTGAGATCGGCAAGGAGAAGGGCTACCTGCTCTATGACGAGGTAAACGAGCTCCTCCCACCCGACATCACCAAGTCCGACGACCTAGACGAGCTGTTCACCGCCTTTGGCAACGCCGGCATCGAGGTGGTCGACTCGGAACAGAAATACCGGGAGAACAAGCTGCTCGACCGGCGGAGTGAAGGCTCGGACGATATCGAGCTGGATCTGACGCCGAGCGCGATCGACAAGACCAACGATCCGGTCCGAATGTATCTGCGCGAGATGGGGACGGTGCCCCTGCTGACCCGCGAAGGCGAGGTCGAGATCGCGAAGAGGATTGAACGCGGCAAGCTCTCGATCATCAAGGCGATCTCGCGGATGCCGACCATTGCCAAGGCGATCGTCAGGATGGGCGAGCAGCTCAAGAGCGGTGAACGCACCATCCGGGAGCTGGTTGTCTTCCAAGACGACGAGGTGACTGAAGAGCGGATCAACCGCCGCGCCCGTGAGGTCATGGCGCAGATCGAAACGATCCGGAAGACTCGCCTGGACGTGATTCGTCGGGAAAAGAAGGTCGGGACCATCCCCAAGCGCGAAAAGAAGCGCTATCGAAGAAACTACCGTAATTTGCTCCGGGCCCAGGTCAAGCTGTCCCGGCAAATCCGCGATATCGACTTCAGGGAACCGGTGAAGCTGCGTCTGATCGAAGAGATCAAGGAAATTACCAAGGGGGTGCAGGGTCTTGGACGCGAGATCGAGCAGCTCGACCGCCAGCTGAAGGGCAAGACCCGCCGCCGGATCAAGGAGGAGGAGAAGCGGCGCATCGCGCGACGTCAGCGAGAGCTTCGGGCCCTGCTCCGGAGCCGGACCGAAGACCTGGAACAGCCGGCGGCCTCGCTGGAGAATACGCGCAACACTATTCTCCGCGGCGACATGCTGGCCGAGCTCGCCAAAAAAGAGCTGGTGGAGGCGAACCTCCGTCTCGTGGTCTCGATCGCGAAGAAATATACCAACCGCGGGCTACAGTTTCTCGACCTGATTCAAGAAGGGAATATCGGCCTGATGAAGGCGGTGGACAAGTTCGAGTATCGCCGCGGCTACAAGTTCTCGACCTATGCCACGTGGTGGATCCGTCAGGCGATTACACGCGCGATTGCCGACCAGGCCCGGACGATCCGGATCCCGGTCCACATGATCGAGACGATCAACAAGCTCATTCGAACGTCGCGTGCGCTCGTGCAGGAGCTGGGCCGTGAGCCGACGTCGGAAGAGATTGCGCACCGGATGGACATTCCCGTATCCAAGGTGCGAAAGGTGCTCAAGATCGCCCAGGAGCCGATTTCACTCGAGACGCCGATCGGCGAGGAAGA
Source organism: Vicinamibacterales bacterium (assembly GCA_030745255.1). Lineage (GTDB taxonomy): Bacteria > Acidobacteriota > Vicinamibacteria > Vicinamibacterales > UBA8438 > NP936. The sequence continues at coordinate 2,080 of JASLOY010000201.1, read as the reverse complement.
AGACAGCCATCTTGGCGATTTCATCGAAGATCGGCAGGAGGTCTCGCCGGCCGAGGCCGTGATAAACCTCAACCTCAAAGAACAGACCGAGAACGTGCTGCGGACCTTGACGCCTCGTGAGGAAAAGGTGATCAAGATGCGGTTCGGCGTGGGAGACGGCAGCGAGCACACCTTGGAGGAAGTGGGGCAGAACTTTGCCGTTACCCGTGAACGGATCCGGCAGATCGAAGCCAAAGCGCTGCGCAAGCTACGCCATCCGTCGCGGAGCCGACGCCTGCGAGCATTCATGGAAGGAACGTAGGAAGCCGCCCAACACCGAACCCGGCTGGCAAGGCGCGAGGAGGGAGCATACAGGCAGTATTCGACTCTGACACACAATGCCCAGCACCGCCCTGAACGGGATGTATCGTCGGCCACGCATTTGAAATTGCTGTTGACCGGGCCCATAGCTCAGCGGTCAGAGCCGCCGGCTCATAACCGGTCTGTCCCAGGTTCGAATCCTGGTGGGCCCACCAGACGAACGAGTCGACATGGTCGCGAAAATGACACGCCGTGACGATGACGAACACGCACCACGCGGGAAACCCACCCGTGCCCAATTGGACCGGTCTGCCGGCACGGCAAGTTACCGTGCCCGTCGTGGCTTTCTTCGCCCCGCCCGATGGCGGGGCTTTTTTTTGTTTGGGTCCTTGAACCAGCGGAGCTGGTCGGCCTGTGGAGACATGACACGCGATGCTGCCAGACCTTGAACGTTTGATTCAGCTCCAACAACTCGACAACGCGACGACCGAAGCGCAACGTACGGTTGATGCCATGCCGTCACGAATCAAGGATCTCGACGCCCGTTTGGCCAAGAGCCGCGCAGCGGTCGAAGCGGCCAAAAGCGGTCTCGCGGACAAGAAGGGCGAACGGCAGGCGGTCGAGAAGAGCCTCGGCGAGGTGCAGGCGCGTCTGTCGAGGTTCAACGAACAGTTGATGGCGGTCAAGACAAACAAGGAATACACTGCGATGCAGCATGAGATAGCCACCGCCCGAACGGAGGTCCAGCGGCTCGAGGACGACATTCTGGAGCACATGTTGGCGGGCGACGACCTGGCGGCCGAGGTCGAGGCGGCCGAGCGTGCCTTGCAGACCGAACGAACGGAGGTGGAGCGTGAACGCGCGGCGCTCGAAACCGAGCGGAGCGTGCTGGAGCGCACGCTACACGGCACGTCGGACGAACGGGCAAAGCTGACCGGGAGTATCGGTGCGGCGGCCCGACGACTCTTCGAGTCGGTCTCCAGCCAACGCAGCGGCGTTGCCGTGGTCGAGGCTCGTGACGGGCACTGCAGCGTGTGCAACGTGCGATTACGTCCGCAGATGTTCAACCAGATTCTGCAAGGCACCGAGCTGGTCCAGTGCGAGAGCTGTATGCGGATCCTCTACCACGACCCGAACGGCGGAGGGGCGCGGTCGTCCGCACCCGGACCGTCCAGATGACCCCCAGCCGCGTGGTGGCGTACATCGACGGCGGCGCGCGTGGAAATCCCGGTCCCGCTGGCTACGGCGTCCGGATCGAGACGCCGGGCGGCGAGCTCGAACAGGAACTGCATGCACCGATCGGCGTGGCGACGAACAACGTTGCCGAATATCGGGGATTGATCGCGGCGCTGACTTACCTCGTGGATCACGGCTACGGTGACGCGCTCATCCGCTCGGACTCCCAACTCCTCGTGCGCCAGATGCAGGGACGCTATCGGGTCAAGCATCCAGGTCTGGTCCCCCTCTATCGGCAGGCCAAGACGCTGGAATCCCGGCTCGGGCGGGTCACGTTCGAGCACGTGCGCCGCACCGAGAATACCGAGGCGGACCGCCTCTCGAATGTCGCGATGGACGAGCATGAGGGGCCGGACACACCAGGCAACACCGGTTCCCAACGCGCGCCTCAACCCGCCACTGCCCGCCACGACGGCTGACACGCGTCACTCCGCAGGGGCCACGGCCCCCGCCAGGCTGGTCGGGGAACCGCCGGTTGACATTCGAGCTTCGTCCTGCCGCCGTCATGGTGTCGTCAGGACGCTAACCCCCATTTTCCCAGCAG
>JASLOY010000200.1 GCA_030745255.1 Vicinamibacterales bacterium | reverse complement strand
TTGCCGTACTGCTCGCCGTCGCTGCGCGCGATCATCCAGGCGGCCAGGTTGTTCTTGCCCCGCGGCGTGAACGGTAGCATTTGGATGAATTCGGCCTGCGACTCGCCCGCCAGCCGCATGATCGTGTAATAGGGCTGCATCTGCTCGTTGTCGATGACCGGCACTTCCCACTGGTCCTCGCGGTTGTAGAAGACCTCCGGGTTGGTCATGTGGTAGGTCGAGTACATCGAGGTCTGCAACGAGAACAGACCCTCCGGGTACCGGATGTGCCGGCGCAGGTCCTCTGGCATATCGTCGAGCGGATGCAGAAACTCGGGGAAGATCGCCTGCAGCGTCCTGGCGATCGGATCGGCGGGGTCGGCCAGATAGAACGACGTCGTGCCATCGTAAGCGTCGATGACGATCTTCACCGCATTGCGGATGTAGTTGATCCCGTTTGACGCCGGCGCCGCATATGGATACCGGTTGCTGATCGTGTAGGCGTCGAGCATCCAAACCAGCCGGCCTTCGGAGATCACCAGATACGGGTCGGTGTCGTACTGGAGGAATGGGGCGATGGTGGTCACGCGGTCGAGGATGTTCCGGTGATACAGAATCCGGCTGTCGGCGCCGAGCTGGCTGCTGACCAGGATCTCGTAGGCGCGGAACTGGAACGCGAACAGCAACCGCCGCAGCATCGACGACATCGCCACCCCACCGGCCCCGTCATACCGAGTCGAGACGTTGTCGTCCCCTTCCGGATAGTGGAACTCGTCTGTGTCGGTGTTCACGATGACGTAGTCGTTCGACAGCTCGCCGAAGTAGATGCTCGGCTGGTCGACAGCCAGGTCCACCGACGAAGTGGGCGGCAGGTCCTGGATGAACAGCACCGGCAGTCCTTCCTGGGTAACCTGGTTGACCGGGCCCAACGCGACCCCAAAGCCATGGGTGTATTGCAGTCGCTCGTTGACCCAGGATCGGTTGGGCAGGCTGTCCGAGTTCAGCTCGCGACTCGACAGCATGATCTGCCGGTATTCGCCGTCGATGAAGTAGCGATCGTTGTCGACCGACGCGAAGTCGTAGTAGGTGCGAATCTCCTGGATCTGCCTGAACGTGTCGAGCAGCGGCTCGTGGTCCCAGAGCCGAACGTTGTTGATCGTCTCCGTGTTGTTCTCGATATCGGCCAGTGTCAACGTTGCGTCCCCCGACAGCTCGCGCTCCTCGACCAACCCCAGCCCAAACGCCTGCCGGGTCGCCGCAATATTCCGAGCGATGAAAGGGGCTTCCCGCTGTTGCTCGTCGGGCGTGACCACTAGGCGCTGCAACGCGAATGCCCCCAGGTTACCCCCCACCGTGACCAGGACGTAGAGCCCAGCGGCGGCGATGATCGGCGCGTTGCGGGGGGTGAGTGCGGTCATGGCGCTGAGCATCGCGCCGACCAACGCCACGGCAAACAGTACGCGGAACGCCGGCACGCGCACGACGACGTCCACATACGAGGCACCGTGAACGATGCCGCCCGGCGTCGTCAGCAGTCGCGGCACCTCGAGATAGGCGCCCCAGGCCAACAGCAGGAACAGCCCGGCGACGATGAGCCCTAGATGGCGTCGAGCCGCCTCCCCGACCACCAGGCCACGGGCCGGGTCGAGCACCAGCGTGCCCGACGCCACGTAGGCCGCCGTCGAACCGAGGAGAGACAACACGGCGACCGCCAGCGCCAGATACCGCGCCAGGTCGTAGAATGGCAGCGTGAAGACGAAGAAGCTGACATCGAGACCGAACAGCGGATCGAACTGACCGAACGGCACCGCGTTCTGATACTGGAGCCAGGTCAGCCACTCGTTCGAGGCGAAGAGCCCCAGAAACAACGCCGCCAGCGATGCCACCCCGGTTCCCAGCAGCTGCAGCTGACGCTGTTCTAGGACGACCGGCGGGATGTCGCCGCCGCCCGGAAACAGGACATAGGGTTTGGTGACGCGCCGCAACGCGATCCGGAAATTGAAAGCCAGTGCCCCGAACGCGGCCAGGAACACGAAGCCGCCAAGACTCGCCTTCGCAGTCAGTGACCGGATGAAAATTCCCGTGTAGTCGACCTCGGTGAACCAGAACCATTCTGTAGCCAGTTGCACGGCTGACGGGACCACCATGAAGAGCAACAGGACGGGGATCAGGACGAGGAGTCTTGCTGGCATGCTACGAGCCTACGTGACCGTTCTCCTAGACGCAACCGGAACCGCACCCGGCGGGTGACGGACGCAAGACGCGACGGCTCTCCGGCGGATCGACGACAATCGCGGAGTGCGCTGCAGCGAGCGGGCAAACGTCGGACCGGAAGCGGGAGGGACCGTCGCGTCGCGGGGGCCTGTCGGCCGGGGAGACCGTGGGATCCTGGTGGCGGTTACGGCCGCCTGTGCGGGTGGCGACGAAGACCGAATCAGGCGACGGCCACGGCATCGGTCAAAGCCGCGGCGGGCATTGGCGGGGAGCTGCTGCAGGTGCGGAAGCTCATCTCGGTGCTCAGTGAGAGTGGCGGCGAGTGGTTGATCGCGCAGGTGCAGCCGGTCGCCGTCCAGTGAGCGGAAGGCGTGCCCGAGGCCGACCAGGTTCTATAGCTCGCGCAGCGCCGTGACAATTGGCAGCCGAGCGGCGCGGACAGCGGGGAAGAGACCGCCGACGAGTCCCATCGCTAGGGCGTACATTGCGCCTTGAACAAGCAGCATGGGGGTGACGGTGAAGGCGAAGGCGACCTGACTGAAGGTCTGAAAGTTCATCGTAGCGGTCTGGTACCCGTGAAACGCGGCATAGGCGAGCGCCCCTCCGATCACGCCACCGAGGGCTGCCAGGAATGCCGATTCCACCAGCACGGACACCACCACCGAGCTGCCGCCGAATCCTAGTGCTCGCAGGGTGGCGATTTCGCGCGTACGAGTAGCAACAGCGTTGTACATGGTATTGACGGCGCCGAACACAGCTCCAATGCCCATCAGCACGGCGATAACGGTTCCGATGCCTGTGATGATGCCGCGCACCATCGACGACTGCGAGCTGTAGTAGTCGGTCTCCCGCTCGACCTGCACATCGAGTCTGGGGTCGGTGGTCAGTGCGTCCTTGAATGCTTGAAAGGTTTCCGGCGAATCCAGCCTGGCCATCACTGACTGGAACGTGCTTCCGCGCCGGTAGGCGGGTTGCAACACCGCGGCATCGCACCAGATTTCCGACTCCGAAATCGTGCCGTCCGCTTCGAAGATGCCCACGACGGTCCAGGCGTTCTCTCCCCATCGCTGCGTTTGTCCGAGCTCGAGCCCGGCGAACTGATTCGAGGCGCTCCGGCCGACGATGATCTCGTTGGTGCCGGCGGCGAACCGGCGGCCCTCGACGAGTTGCACCTCCTGCCGCACGTCGAATGCGGCTGCCTGAATGCCCCGTAACGGCACGTTCGCGTCGGTGCCGGTCGACTTCTTCGGCACGTTGACGATGACGAACAGCTCGGCCGACGCCATCGGACCGCTGTCGCCGCGACGCACTCCGGGAGCGTCTTCGATGATCCGCGTGCTGTCGAGCTCCAACGCGCTGTTGAGCTCGGCGTTGCTACCACCGCGCATGACGATCGCCGTGTCGGCAGAGCCGGCATTGGCCATGGCGGCGTTGAAACCCTCCGCGATAGACAGCACGGCCACGAAGGTGACCACGACGCCGGTGATGCCGACGACTGCCACGAGCGAGGGCCCGGCGCGTTGTGGAAGCGACCGGATGCTGAGTCCGGTTACGGCTAGGGTTTGTGCAAACCAGCGAAACATCGCAGTGATTCCCTAGGAGCCAGAAGCCAGAAGTCAGAAGTCGACCGTCACGTGCGTCTGAGGGCGTCGACAATTCTCAGGCGGACCGCCTGTACGCCGGGCACGACTCCACTCGCCGTGCCGAGAAACAAGATCAACCCTGCACCGATCACGAGATCCCGTGGAGGCACGAAGAATGCGGGAAGCAGTCCACCGGTGGGGTCTCCCTGCTGGATGATCAGCCAGGAAAGCCCCATGCCCAACGATCCTCCGACGACCGCCATAAGAAGTGACTCGACGAGCACCAGCGACAGCACGCCGCGGTTGGTGAACCCAAGCGTCTTCAAGACCGCCAGCTCGCTGGTTCTCTCGCGGACCGACTGGCCCATCGTGTTGGCCGAGACCAGCAGGATGGTGAAGAGGACGGCCCCCATGATCGCGGTCATCATCGACCCGATGTCGCCGATCTGACTAGCGAAAGCCTGGACAAACGCCTGCTCGGTGGAAGTCGCGGTCTCGAAGGGTGAGTTGGCGAACCGCTCGTCGATGGTGTCTCCTATCGCAACCGCGCGACTCGGGTCGTCGATTTGAATCATGTACCACCCAACGAATCCGCGCCCCAACGCGTTCGCTTCGGCGAGATAATCGTAGTGAAACAAGAACTGAGAGGTGTCGGTGCCCTGCTCGGCACCATCGTAGATGCCGTCGATCGTGAACTCCCAGGTGTCGCCATTTTGCGTTCGCCAGATGGTGCCCTGTAACGGAATTCTGTCGCCCACTGTCCAGTCGAACCGGTCAGCCAACGACCGACCGACCACCGCGCCGGTCCGGTTCCGATACCAGCGCTCTTTCGCGTCGTCGGGCAGCAGGAACTCGGGATACATGTTCAGGTAGCCCTCGGGCTCGACCGCAAACTGCCCGAAGAAATTTCGCGGGTCCTGGTAGACCCCGCCGAACCAGGTGGAGTGCGTGACGGCCTTCACGCCGTCGACTGACAGGATTCGTGCCTGGTAGCTCTCCGGCAGCAGCTGAATGAACGACACCTTATGGATCAACATCAGGCGGTCGTTCCCGGCGACGTCCACCCCCATGCTGAACGCCACCCGCACCGCTGACAGGTAGTTGAACAGCACGAACGCGATCACGATCGACAGCAGGGTAAACAGCGTCCGCACCTTACGGCGGAACAGGCTGCTCCAGATCAGCGGAAAGAATCTCATGCGTCGACCCCTTCGTTGACGAGCATGCCCTTGTCGAGATACAGCGTCCGGCTGGCGCGCTCGGCCGCGCGGGCATCGTGCGTGACCATGATGATCGCCTTGCCGTGTTCCTTGTTGAGCGCCTGCAGCAGTTCCAGGATCTCGTCCCCTGATCTTCGGTCCAGATCGCCGGTCGGTTCGTCACAGAGCAACAGCGTTGGGTCGGTGACAATCGCTCGGGCGATACCGACTCGTTGCTCCTGTCCACCCGACAGCTGGCGGGGATAGTGCTTGGCGCGGTCCGAGAGTCCGACCATGGCGAGCGCCGTGGCGACGTGCTTCTTTCGTTGGGCACGTGAGAGGGGTGACAGCAGCAAAGGCAGATCGACGTTGCGCTCGGCCGTCAGTACCGGCAAAAGGTTATAGAGCTGGAACACGAATCCGATGTGCCGCGATCGCCAGCGAGAGAGCTTGCCGCCAGACATCTTGTCAATCCGGTCGCCGCTGACCGTGACCGATCCGTCGCTAGGCGTGTCGAGGCCGCCAATCAGGTTCAGCAGTGTCGTCTTGCCGGACCCGGATGGGCCCATCAGCGACAAATACTCTCCCTGGGCGAGGTCGAGATTCACCCCCTGCAATACGTCGATCCGCTCCGACCCGCGACGGAAGACTTTGTGCAGGTTGCGCACCTGGACCAGCGATTCCGGCGCATCGCTCATTGCCGCTCCACCACCCTGTCGCCGTCGGCCAGATCCGCTGGCCCGTCAACGACCAGCCGCTCGCCTGCCGTCAGGCCGGCGAGCACTTCGACCTGGTCACCGACTGGCGAACCCAGCCGCACCGCGCGTCGTTCAGCCATGTCGCCCCGAACGACGTAGACGATGTCCTGGCCCTCCTGGTTCCGGGGGGCCGCCGCTGGTACCAGCAGCCGTGTGCCGCTCACTGATGTCTGCGGCCGCTCGTCCTCGAGAAAGGCGACCTTGACACCCATGTCGGGCAGAATCCGCGCGTCGAGCTGGTCGAATGCGATCCGCACCAAAACAGTGGCCCGCTGCCGGTCGGCGGCCGGTACTGTGGTGATAACTGCAGCCGGGATGTCCCACTCGGGATAGGCATCGAGATTGGCCACGACGCGCTGGTCGTTCCGGACGCGGTTGATATAGCTCTCATTGACGTCCACTTCGATCTCGAGCGAACCCATATCGACGATGGTGCAGACCCCGGTGCGTGTAAAGCCACCGCCAGCCGAGACCGGCGAGATCATCTCACCCTCCTCCGCATCCTTGGAGATCGCCACGCCGGTAAACGGAGCTTTGATCTCCATGTCGTTGAGCTGGGTCCGCAACACGTCGATCTCACGCTCTACCACCACCACTTGCTCGAGCGCCAAAGCGATACGAGCCTCCAGGGAATCGACTTCGGCCTCGGCGGCGTCCAGGTCGGCTGCCCCGACCACACCTTCGTCGACCAACCGTCGGGTGCGCCCGAGCGTCAACTCGGATTCACGGTGCCTGACCTCCTGTTCGGCGATTCCCAGCCGGGCTGCGGCCAGCCGGGCCTCGGCAAGCGCAAACTGAGCCCGAACCGAAGAATCGTCGAGCCGGGCAAGAACTTGACCCTGGCGAACCGCCATGCCCTCCTCGACCAAGACCTCCACAAGCCTGCCGGTCACCTTGGAGGACACGGTCGCGCGGCGTCTAGCGGCGACGTAACCGGAGGCATTGAGAATCGTCGTGTCCTCCGTCGAGACTG
>JASLOY010000001.1 GCA_030745255.1 Vicinamibacterales bacterium | reverse complement strand
CCGAGTTCCATGGCGAACGCGGCGTCCGAGGCGGTGCCCACGCCGGCGTCCACGATGACCGGCACGCCAGAGGCTTCTCTGATGATCTCGATGTTATTCGGGTTCTGGATGCCCAGGCCGGATCCGATGGGCGCCCCGAGTGGCATCACTGCGGCGGCGCCTGCCTCCTCGAGCTTGCGGCAGGCAACCGGGTCGTCGTTCGTGTAGGGCAGGACGACGAAGCCGTCCTTGACGAGCTCACACGTGGCCGCGATCAGCGCTTCGTTGTCCGGAAACAGGGTGCGCTCGTCCCCGATGACCTCGAGCTTGACCCAGTTGGACAGCCCGGCTTCCCGTCCCAGCTTCGCCGTACGGATGGCGTCCTCTGCGGTGTAGCATCCCGCCGTGTTCGGGAGCAGGCTGTACTTCGCCGCATCGATGTGATCCAGCAGCGAGCCCTTGCTGCGATCGCTAATGTTGACCCGTCGAACGGCGACGGTGATGAGTTCGGCGCCGGACGCCTCGTGGGCTCGGACCATGACGTCGTTCGAGGGGTACTTCCCCGTGCCGACGAGCAGACGGGAGCGGAACGCCCGGCCGGCAATGGTCAGAGACGCGTCGGTCATTCCACACCTCCGCCGACGAAGTTCACGATCTCGATCTGATCGCCTTCGTTGATCACGGTGGAATCGAAGGCCGTGCGCTTCAAGACGGTGAGATTGTGCTCGACCGCCACGCGCCGATGGTCGATGTCCAACTGTTGAAGCAACTGTGTGACGTTCATGGGTGCGTTGAGTTCGAACGGGTCGCCATTGAGCGTGATGGTCAACCGCTTGAGCCTACTTTTTGCGAGGGTGCGAAGTCAAGGCTAACCTATTGGTAGCAATGAAGTTATCGCCTATCGAGTGCTCCGGTCGAACGGATTCTCCGGGTATCCGCCCTCGGCCGCGAGGGTCAGCGCGTGTTCTAGGCCATCCGGACGGAGGTGCCCTGGAAGATGTCTCGCGGGTGGCTGGGTGTCGAGGGCCAGGCTGAGCAGCGCCTGGTAATCGGACACCATTCGATCGAGCGTGTGGTGACGTTGCCAGTACGCATGCGCTTGGCGGCCCAACTGCGAGCGCAGTGCGTCGTCCTGGGCCAATCGCCTCATTGCCAGCCGAAGAGAATGATCCTCGTCGAGAATGTCGAGGCTGACGCAGATCGGTTCGACCGGGCGGCCGTCCGGGGCGCCCTCGCCGATCTCCGGCGCGTGCTGGGGCATCCACGATCTGGGATCGAGCGAGGGCACCTGGACCGTGTGTGCCAGATCGGTGACGATCGTCGCCTTGCCGGCGGCCAGGCATCGTAGCCAGGAGGCCGACGTTTCCCGGGCGGACGGCCACCGGAGGCAAAGACAGATATCCGCGCACTCGAGGTAGTCGGCCAGATCACTCTCGTCGACAAATCCGGTGAGCGTGACCCGGTCCGAGATTCCGAGCGACTGCGCCTCGGCAACCGGATCATAGTACGGGGCCGATTCGCCGACCAGCAGCAGATGTAGCGGCGTCTCGCCTTCGCCGATCGCCGCCAGCGCCTGAATGATTTGCGAAATGCGCTTCTCCGGCGTGATCCGTCCGAAGGCCGCGAAGACCACGGCATTCTCAGGAATCGCATGGCGGGGCCGAAGGGTGCCGGGGCTGGCGCCCGGAGTACCTGCCGGGACACCCATAGCCAGGTCGGCAATCGTCGCCTCGGGGAATTCTGCGTGAAGGTCGGTCGCGAGCCCTGGACTGTGGACCGCGACGCATCGTGACGCGTCGACCACTGTGCGGAGCATCGGCCAGAAATAATGCAGGGAACCCAACAGACCCGTGATGCCCAGATCGGCGACTTCCGCCGTGACGTCTGGATGGTTGAACCGCAGCTCGGCGCGGTAGTCGGAATGGCGCTCCTGCTGAAGCAGCAGCCTCGCTCTTGCCAGGTGCAACTGGCCGTCGTGGAGGACAACCAGCCCGGGGAACCGGAAGAGGTAGGGCCACATGTAGTCGTGACAGGTGGCGTTGCCCAGCTGGTAGACGCTGAGGTCGTAGGGACGTCGCTGGTGCTTCCAGATGAAATCGTGCGCGTCGAACAGTTCCGTGCCTGCGGGAGCCGGCGCCGTCGATGATTCGGTGAAGATGTCGAACGAATACTGTCGCGCAAGCTCCGGGAGAAGCTCCGCGCTGTAGGCCGAGATGCCGGAGCGCTCGGGTGGGAGCGGTGTGAACCACGCTAGGCGCATCTCGCTACTCGTCCGTCACCGATCCGAGTCGGAATCGCCGGCAAAGAAGCACCACTCACGTTCGCTCAGCTGCCGGTGCAGCGACGGATCGTTCGATTTTCCCATGAGTTGCCCACCGGCGCGAAAGGTCAGCCATCCCTCCTTCCGGAACATCCGGTCGAGCGAGGCGCCGACGAACACGCCGGAAATGAGGCCACGAAATCGCTCGGCGATGCCCCGCAGCACGAGGGGTCGTGTGGCAAGCCGCCCGTACAGGTCCACGAGAACGGTCGCGGTCCGGGTCTCCCGCACGACGCCAAAGCCCAGTCGTTCCTCCCCCTCGAAGACGCTGGCGAAACGGTAGGTGAAGTACGGGTGCCGCTCGTACCGCCAGACGACGTGACGGCGATCCCAGCGGGGCCCGACCGCGCTGCCGTCGAAGCGCGAGCCGTACAGCGTGGGGTCGTCCGGCGGAGCATGCGGCTCGACCTCGACCCGGACCGCGTGGTCGGCGTGAGCGTGACGCTGCGCCCCGAACCGCCAGAACAACCAGGACCTCCACTCGCGCAACGTCTGGGCCCGAAAGCGGAATCTTGGCCGCGTCGTCTGGACGAAGACCCGCCGATAGTCGCCGGACACGACGAAGCCGAGCTGCTCGTACAGCCGGCGGTTGGCGGCTGACTGGCCGGACGACAGCGCCCAGTCGTAGTCGCGGAGCCGCGTCTCGTGGAGCGCCTGTCCCAGACCCTGTCGCCGGTAGGGCGGTGCCACCTGCGTGTTCGTCGAAAAGGCGCCGGTTCGAACGACACCGTCAATGTCGAGCCGGCACGGAATGAAGCCGGAGATGCCAGCGATCGAGTCCTTGTCCCGGCAGACCCGCACGTCGAATCCGTCGGGGTTGTCGACATACTGCCAGGCAAACCAGCCCTGCGCTTCCGGCGCGCGCTCGGGGGCATGCTCCCGCAGGAATCGCTCGGCCGATTCGACTTCCCGCCGCTCCATGCGGTGCCATCGGTCCGGTGACATTGAGGTCTGGGGTCTCACGGAATCGCTAGGACCGAGCGATGTACGACTCGATGCTGCGCCTCGACGTCGCGCCGTCGCTCGCCGAGCGTGGGCGAGCGAACTCGGTCAGGGTCATGCCCCCGACGCCGCGTGAGGCGAGGTGCGCGAACGTACGCTCGAGCCGACGGAACAGGTCGTCCACCGCGGCGGGTGTGCGATTGTACGGCGAGCCGCCCGGCATGAGCTCCGAGGAATGCAGCATCATCTCGACGGCCGGGACCCCCAGCACACTCGCGGTTTCGTAGACGGCGATCAATCGTTCCGCCGACATCTGGGGGTAGGGCCGGAACCACTGGGGCGCGAGTCGAAGGAATCGGTCGCCGGCGCGCGCCCCCCAGGAGCGGTGGTGGTGGCGGAACCAGCGTCGGAACCGGCGCGACCGTCGCATCAGGCTGCTCGTGTGAACGATCGTGACCGGTATCTCGAGCAGGTCGGACGATCCAGCGCGACAGATATCGTGCTTGGACGGAGCATACGGCGCGAGCGGCGCACGCGTGAAGTCGGGGCCACCGTGGCGCAGGCCGCGGTCTTGGGCCCAAGACACGAGCGGCGTCACGGAGCAATCGACCGCGTATCCCAGTTCGGAGAGCATCTGTACCTGGCTCGACGAAAGACCCCAACGGCCCGCGCGATAACTCGTGGGCCGGTGCCCGAGTCGGTCGCCAATCGTGTCGGTCAGCGTGGTCAGCTTGGCATGCAGCAGGTCATCGGGGAGTTCCGACGGGTAGGTGCGCGCTCGCCCCTCTTCGTCCCAAGCGGCGTCGAACGGCGGCGTGGACCAGGGGTGCAGGTGCGCACCGATCTCGGCTCGGCCGGCACGCGTCGGCCGCCGCAGCGTGTCATCGAAGGCGTCGCCTGTGACGACTTCGTGGGTGCAGAGGTAGGTCGGCGGGAATTCGAAGCGCTCGCAGAGCGCCTGGAACCTCGGCACGTGCGCGATGTTGGCCGTCGTCAACGTCGCGCCGGGCTCCCACTGGTTGTCAGCTTCGGTGTCGACCGTGAGGAGGAGCTTCATGGCAAACGGCGTCTAGCAACTCAATACGTATTCCATATTCGTGATCAGCACGTCGCGTCCGATCGGAATATGCGGAATCCGGTCGACGAGCCATGGCGGCAGTGCACGGCGTGCCAGCCTGCTGATCTCGAGATCCTCCCGGACCATCTTGAATCCGGCGGCGGCGATGTGCTCGCGCAGATTGCGCAGTGTCACGAGGTAGTACAGGTCATCGATCTTCGTTTCACCCCGGCTCGCCCGCGCCAGAAAGGATGAGCCATCCACGGGTGCGCGAAAGGTGCCCGGAGCGTGGCGGGCGAGCCACCAGACGAGCCGGAACGCCATCCGACGTCCCAGCAAGAGATGTGGCGGAATCGGGAAGCGCAGCCTCGGCAAGTGTACGCCACTAGGCGACAGGTAGGGCGCCGTCTCGAGAAAGAGTCGCCCGCCAGGTCTGAGCACTCGCCGAGCCTCGAGCAGGTAGGCCAACGGATCCTGCACGTGTTCAATGACGGCGTGAGAGACGACGAGATCGAAACAGGCATCCCGAAACGGGAGCTTGGCGCCGTCGGCTTGCGAGAACAGCGGACGCGGTCCTTCAAGTTCGTCGGACAGTCTCTCGCCCGCGTCGCGAAAGCGGTCGGCGAGGTCGATACCGACGACCGATTCCGCTTCCTCAGCGAACGAGACGCTCATCCCGCCGCCGCCGCAGCCGTCATCGAGGACCCGGCCGAGCGTCGTGATGCCCGCTTCGGTCAGGTAGCGCAGCAGCTTGGCCGATCGCCAGTATTCGAACACGGCATAGTGGTACTCGGACCGAAACCTCTCGGCGCCGTGTTGTTCTATGGCTTCCTGGTCGATGACTCGCATCACGTGGGTTGCTGCGAAGGCGCCGCGGAGCGACATGGGGCGTGGCGCCGCTCCGAGTCGGTAGCGTGTAGGTCTCGGCCTATCTGCTCCGGAGGTTCGCCATGAGTTGCCGGATCTCTCGCAGTTCGCTCGCGCGAAAAAACCCCAGGCTCAGCAAGAGGATCGGATACGCCGCCAAGACGCCGACCGCGCTTCCAAGCGTCAGGGCCGTCGAGGTTTGCGGCAACGCGGTCATTATCCCATACAGCATCCCGGCGCTCAGCACCACCTTGCCCAACCGGAGCCATTCGTACTGGATGGCGAAATAGCGCTGGGCGAAACCCCCGAGCGTCGCGACCAGAACGATCTGGCCAGCCACGACGGCCGTGGCCGCGCCGAAGATCCCCCAGCGCGGAATGAGCGCCAGGTAGCCCGCGATACTCACAGCTGCCGCAACCGCAGTCGCAATCGGGTATGCATGCGTCCTCTTGGCGACGTTGATTGAGGTCGAGAGAAACGTGGTTGTTGATTGGATCGCCATGCCCAGAGCCAGCAGCGGTACGACCCGTGCGGCTGCGTGAAACGAGGCCGGCGTCATCAGGGTCACGACCGGCTGCGCCAGGCAGGCGAGGGCCAGCGTCAGAAACCCCAATACGGCAAAGGCGTAGCTTGCAAGGCGCCCGAAGAGTTGGGGAGCGTCCGTGCGCCGCATCGAATCGAACGCGAATGGCATCCACGCGGTCGAGAACGCCACCGGGTAGAGCTTGACCAGTGAGGCGATGCTCGTGCCGATGAGGTACACCCCGACTTGCTCGAGCGGCAAATACAGCCCAAGAAAGAACCGGTCACTCATGGCCATTCCCTGATGCATCAGACCCTGTGGCACCCGAGGCAGCCCGAACTGCAGCATCTCCCGCGCGACCGATCGTGAAAATCGCCACGTCGTCATCGAGCTGATCGTTGGGCCGAGTCCCGCGATGACGAGCGTCGAGACGACGACATCCGCCAAGACGATACCCATGACGCTCCACCGGAGGCCGACGACGAACACCAGCCTGACAATGACCGTGCCGAGCGAGCGGGCGAACGTCAGGGCCGCGTAGGCGCGGGATCGCTCCTGGATGCGCAGGCGCGTCAAGGGCGGGAAGATGAAGCTGGCGATGAACCCGTTCGCGAACAGCAGCGACAGTGTCAGCGCATGATCGCGGCTACCGAACAGTAACTCGCTGAGTACGGGAGCCGCGACAAGCAGCAGGACGGTCAGGCCGCCATTGGCGCCCAGCAGGAAGACGATGACCGTGCCGGCGAGAGTCTTCCGATCTGAGTCGTCGCGACAATCGTAGTAGAGCCGTAGAAACGACGTATCCAGGCCCCAGCGATACAGCGGCTTGAGTACCGCTTCCAGCACGAGCACAAGCGCCAGCACGCCGTATTCCGCGGGCGAGAGCACGCGTGTGTAGATCGGAAGAAGGAGGAAGTTGATCGCGAGAATCGCGACGTCCGCGGAGCCGTAGACGATCAGATGCCCGAAGATCCGACGCACGTTGCCGAACATGGCTGTCACGCGAGACACGCCTCGTAAATGCTTCGGAACCGCGCGCCCACGACGGAGAGCCTGAGCTCCTGTTCAATCTGTTGCGCGGTGGATGTCGTCGTGCGCCGCCGTTCATCGAGTTGGACCCGAATGGCGGCCGCGAGCGCGTCTGGATCCTCACGCGGCACAACCACGACATCTCGGCCGAACCGACCGCCCAACTCGACCCCGCCCGGGCTGTCGGCCGTTACGACCGGGGTGCCGCACGCGAGCGCCTCCAGCGCCACGGTCGGGCAGGCTTCGAGGACCGATGGCAGAACGAACAGATCGGCAGCGGCGCAGTACTGCGCGACAGTCTGGTTGTCGACCAGACCCGCGAACGTGACGTGGCGGCCGACGCCGGCCGCGTCGGCCATCTGCTGGAGGTGGGCCAGCAGTGGACCGCTTCCGCAGACGATCAGGTGCGTATCAGGGTGGGTCTGCAGCAAAGCGGGCATCGCTTCGATGAGCGTATGCTGCGCCGCGTAGGGGTGTAGATGCTTCACGTTGACGAGCACGTGGCGCCTGGTCAGCCCGAGCTGCCGGCGGGCGTCCACTTGGCCGGCCTGGCTCTGCCACGTAAAGCTGTCCGCCACCGGAGGGTAGATGACGCTGGTCGCGTCCTGGGCCAACCCCAGTTCCCGCGCCCGCGACCTGAGGCCATCGCTGTAGAACGTGACGTGCGAGGCCTGTCGGAACGCCCTGGCGAACAGATCGGGCTTGAGCGTCGGAGCGCGGTAATGCCAGACGTCCGTGCCGTACAACGTGAGCACGGTGGGCTTCCGTTGCCATGACGCCACGGCTGCGCCGACTTCGGTCAGCAGACCGTTGCCGTGCACATGGACGACATCGGCCTCGCGGATACGCGGTGCGCCGCGCCGGACGACGTCCGTCGCGCTCACCACCGCGCCCAATCGTGTGTGCCGCATCCACGCCCCGCGGCGGCGATGTGACGGAATCCAGGTGACCGGACCGGGCCAGGTCGTGCCGCCGGGCGTGCGCGGGTGGTGCGCGATGTACGTGACGGCGTCGCCGGCTTGCACGGCCCACGCGCCGAGGTGAAACGGCAGCAGGGCATTGGCCGCCTGGTCCGGGGGTAGATGCGGCGTGATGTGGCAGATGCGCACGGAAGGCAGTCTACGCCCGTTGCCGGCTCATCCGATCCAATGGCGGAAGAGCGTCCATGGAAGGATCACACGATCAATGAGAATCTGTTTGGCGGAGGTCGGATAGGCGACCAACTCACTGTAGCCTCGCATGAACAGCTGATACTGCACGAGAAACAGCAGGTTGTACACGATCAGACCGCTGGCGGCCACCCCCACCAGCTGTGGTCGTCTCACGAGGAGACGTGTCGAAAACACTGCTGCGAGTCCCAGAGCGAAGAGCGGAGTAAGGCCGATGAAGCGTCGCGCGCCGAACGCTTCGCCTGCCCACCAGTCGACGACCGCAGCGTTGATGTAGACGGCAGTCAGCAGGACCGCCACGCTGTTCCAACCCACGAACGGGTGTCGCGCGACCAGCACGGCCAGACCGAGCACGGCGACGAGGACGGCCGGCGTCCAGGAGAAAAGGCCGTGATTCAGCGAGAAGAGGACCGCCCAGACCTGCGGGTTCATCCATTGCATGAATCCTTCGCCCTGCGGCGTGAGGAGCCAGTGCCCGTAGATCTGTTTCCAGGCGAACATCTGCGGCAAGAACGCCACAAGCGACGCCGCGCCCAGCACCCCGACCTGAACCGCCGCGCCGCGCAGAGTTGTCTTGTCGTCACGTAGCTCACGGACGAGTTCGGCCATGGGCAAGATCAGGATCGTGACGTTCTGCCAACGGACGAGCGCGGCCAGACCAACCAAGATTCCGAGCAACCCATACCTGATGGCGCGCTGGTCCCCCATCGTCCGCAGCCAGGTCCAGATGAACAGTGCCACGACGAACAGCGACGTCGCGTGGGAGTAGGCCGGCGAGACGAGGCAGTAATAAAGTGCCGGCGTCGCCAGCCAGGCGGCCAGCGTGCCCCAGAGCGACGCGGCAGGCGGCCAGAAGCGGACGCATGCGCGATAGCAGAGATAGGCTCCTAGCGTCGCGTACGCGATGCTGGCGATGCCCGCGGAGAGTTGAAACGGCGTGCTGATACCGTCGAACGCGACAACCACGCCAGCCGTCCGGAGCAGCGCCACGAGACCACAGGCGACGAGGAAGAACGGCAACCACAGCAGCGCTGGGCCGATCGACATCAAGTTAATGGCGTGTCCGGTATCGGTCGTGGTGTCCAGCCACACGTTCGACGCGCCGTCGGACCCGTACAACAATTGGTAGTCATTGATGAAGTTGACGTCCTGATCGAAGACCAGGGATCGAAGATAGGCATAGTACTGCACGGCATCGCCTTCGATGATCTGTCCTGCCGCGCCGGCAAAGAGCGTCACCGCAAGTGTGTACGCCACGGCAAGGCCACACCCAATGGCGGAGAACGTGAGGATTGGACGCCGTTCGCGTTGATGCAGGTGCAGGCCGTTCGACACGATCAAGAGAGCCTTCCTCGAGTGACGCGATTATAGCCGATGGTTGCGTGCGCCCTCGCGGCCGGCACGGTACATTCGAGTCGACGGCGCGAGAATTCCGACCCGTCTCCCATGCTATTCTGACGGCGACACCGAGCCATCCTCCGATCGAGTAATGCATCCGGATCGAATCGTCCGCCAGACACCCAGGCAGGTCAGCCACGCCGGACGGCTCGTCTTCCTGTTGAGTCTCTGCCTCTACGTCACGACGGCCGGTGGCAGCATGGCCACCGACATCATGACTTACGAGGTGACGAAGAGCATCGTCGAGCACGGTTCCGTGGCGATGTCGTACGACGTGTTCGGTATGGAGGCCCACCGCGGTGTCGACGGGCGGTACTACGCGCCGTACGGCATCGGGCATGCCCTGTACAGCGCGCCGTTCTACCTGGCCGGCGCGACGGCGGAGCGCCTGACCGGTCTCGACGTAGGCAAGGCCGACGCCGTGCGAAAGGCGAGCCTCGTGGTCGGGAGCGCGGTGGCCGCGGCGGCGATTGTCTGGCTGGCCTTCTGGTTCACCTGGAGGCTGTTCGGCGCGATCCGGCTGGCCATCCTGTCAGCCCTATCGTTGGGATTCGCGACGATGCTCTGGCCGTACTCCAAGTTCGGGTTCAGCGCCCCGCTCGCCACCTTGTGCGTGCTCGCCGGGGTGTACGGCGTCTGGGTAGGTGCTCGCCTCGCTCGACCGGGCATGCTGGTGGCCGGCGGTGTTGGCATCGGCTGGGCCTTGTTGGTGCGCCATGAGTTAGTGTTGATCGCGGTGCCGGTCACCCTCTGGCTGGCGCTCGAGTATCGGCCGAAGTGGAGGCAGTTCTTTCAGGCCACGGCGCTCGTGGCCGCACCGATCGTGGTAGCGGTCCTCCTAACCGCCTACTACAACGCTGTACGATTCGGGAACCCCATCGATACCGGCTACCTCCGGGATGAGACGGCGGGTATCGGGTCAGTCTGGCTTGGAGCTTGGGGATTCCTTGTTAGCCCGGGAGGCTCCGTGTTTCTGTACTCACCGCTGCTGATTCTGGGCGCGGTAGCGCTGGCCGAGTTCAGCCGAGTCGATCGGCGAACCGCCATTCTGTTCGGCGGAGTGATGTTGACGCTGTTTTGCTTCTACGCATCGCTCTTTCATTGGGAGGGCGAACGGTCATACGGCCCTCGCTACCTGCTTCCGATGCTGCCGTTTCTCTGCCTACCCCTTGGGGTCTGGTTCGCGCGCCCAGGCGGTGAATTCAGGCGGCGTGCCGCGATTGCCGGCCTCATCTGTAGTGTGGCGGTCCAGATTCCCGGCGTGCTCCTGGATTTCTCCAAGGTCGGCCACACGCCTGAGCTTGGATATCGGTCCATAGAAGCGCGTCGGTGGGAGTGGGGCTCGGCGGCGCTCGTGCTCAATACGCAGGCCGCGATGAGGGCCGTCCCGCTCAACGCGCGCTACCTGTCAGGTGCGGAGCCCCGCCCGGAAGTGAAGGCTGCCGAAGGTCTGGCACGCGATTTCTCTTCACAGTTTGCGTTCAGTCTGGATCTCTGGTGGATGTACCTGTTTCATCTCCGCATCATTTCGGCTCCAGTGGCGCTCGTGCTTGCTGGTCTCCCACTGGGTCTGGCGGCGGCGTGTGCCCACAAGCTGCGCCGTCTTTCGATAGCCGATGGGTGACGCGACGCCGAGCCTCGCCGATCGTGATGAGACCTCGGCAAGCCGTTGGAACTCGGCCGTCTGGCTGCTGCCGATTCTGCTCGCCGTTCATGCCGTTGGATTCTGGGGACGCGGCCTGGTCGACAAAGAGGCTCTGGCCTTCATTCTCAACTATCTGGCAGACCGGCCACTCGCCGCGATCATCTTCGACCCCTCGCTGAACGACTGGGGGGGCATACCAGGCCAGGGAGCTGAGCTATCTGGTCGATTTCTTCGACGCGCAGGTCTTTGCCCGTCTGTACTCGTGGGGCATCCTGTTGTTGATGCCGACTAGCGGTGTCTTGGGTCTGGCCTCCCTCATGGGGCTCTACGCCGCTGGCGCCAGGCGACTCCTGGGGCTGGACCGAATCACCACGGCGTTTCTCCTGAGTTGGTGTCTCAGCACGATCGTCGTGCAGTCGTCGACGGCCATCTTCTACCGATCGGCCAAGATCCTCCTGTCCGTGCTGCTGCTCCTGTTCCTCTTCCAGCTGCTCGCGCTGCTCAGAAGCCATCGCGCACCAGGGCGGTCTGCCTGGGCGTTCGCCGGGCTCTTCCTCCTCGCGCTCGGCATGTCGCTCGCCGATCGTCAAGGTGTGTTCTTCCTCGTCTTGTGCCTCTCGATGTTCGTGGTGTGGGTCGTGGTCTCGCCCCCCTCGTCGCGCCCGGATCGCCGAACCTCGATCGCCATCGGTGGAGTGTTGCTGGCGGTCCTCGTCAGCGGGAGCCTCTACAATCAGCTCGTCGCGCCGTGGTTGGTGTTCAGTCTCAACGGGTACCATCCGGATCTGACCTTCCAACGCCTGGAGCTAGCAGGGCTCTGGGATCAAGGACTGTGGAGCCGGGCAGGAGAGCTGATCGCCCGGCAGGCGGGGTTCTGGCTGGGCGGCGTGCCGCTCTGGGGAGCCGTGGGGCTAGCGATCGGGTTCTACTGGCGGCACGCGCCGACCCAGGACGGACCAGATGTGTGGCGGCGGCGACTTGTCTGCGACACGATGCTCGTACTCGCGGTCGTCGGCGGGCTCTGGCTGATGAGTGCGTTGATGATTCTCGGCCATCCACCCGTCTACACCATCCCCGATCACTCGTATTGGTACTACTTCTTCTCCGTCCAGGTCGCGTTCCTGTTTGGAGCATCGCTGCTGTTGACGCGGCTCGATGTCAAGCAGTTCGCGTGGCGCGTTGGCCTGTGGCTCATGATCGGCCTCATGATCGCCGGTAATGTCCTGCGCTACCCTGAACAGCGCGCCGTCATGGTCGAGTCCAGCTGGCTGTCAGATCAACTGGCTCGGACAGAACGCATTCTTACCGGTCACGACCAGCTAGCCGCCGACGGCGCGAACGCCGAGGCCGTGCCTCGCTGGGTGTCTGTCGAGCGCTTCGGCGGCAGGCTGAGGCTGCCCGTCGTCCCGGAGGACTTCTTTCCGGACAGTCTCGATGCGGCGCTGGCGACCCGGGCTGGAAGGCATCCGCTGTCGCAGGCGAGCGGATTGCAGTGGCCATCGCTGCGCAGCTTCTTTGCCCGGAGCACCTCGCCGCTGGATGATCGGACGCAGGTCGCGCCTGCACTGAAGGCGTGGCGTGAAGCCGGTATCCGGGAGGTCGTGATTGACCCCGATCGCTACCAGGACGTCCGGCGTGGCCGGCGCACCGTGGAGGCGCTTCGGGCCGCGACTGACCAGCTGGTCGGCGAGGTGAGCGAGGGATCTCTGGTGCGTTTCTTTCTGGCGGACGCGCCGCCCCCCTTTAGGGAGACGGCCAAGATCCGACGCATTCCTGATGCCGCGTTCGCACTCGACGCGTCACACAACAAGGATCGGCTACCGCTCCTCGTCGACGGAGACGTGAACACTGAATGGCTCACTGGTGGCAGGCAGCAGGGGGACGAATGGATCGCTGTCGTCTTCGATCGGTCCCGCAACGTGGCGCGGCTCCGGCTGGATCTCCACCGGAGGGGTTTCGGCGACTACCCCAGAGAGTTGAGAATCGAAGCCGGGGGAGCGAAGCCGAGAACTCTCCTCTACGAGGGGAGCGGGCTGCCGCCGCTGGTCAGAGGCGTGATGCGTGACAACTTCCTTCGGAGCGCCATTGAGGTCGACTTTCCACCGAACGACACGGATGAGCTGCTCATCCAGCAGACCGGGAAGTCCAGGGAGCGGCCCTGGTCGGCGTATGAATTGAGCGTCTGGGAGCGATAGACGTCATCTGATTCGACGCCTCTGTACAGCCTGGAAGCGGACGTTCGAAGCCGCCGACTGTACCGGTATCATGCATCATGGTCGCGTCTTCCACCGACCCACTTAGCCACGACGGTCACCCGGCCGCGTGGGTGAGATACGCCTGGGGCGTCACGCTGACCCTCCTGTTGCTCGCCTGCTTCGCTGTCTGGCACATCTCGTTACTCTGGCTGTATCGCGACGGCCCGTCGGTACTCGCCGGTTGGCTCATGGCCATCTTCGTGCTCGTGCTGGTCACCAGGCAGTTGGCGCGACACGTAGCACCCCCCGCGCGCAGTTTCCTGATGCGGCACTTCGCGAGGCTCGATGCCGTCGGTGTCGTCTTCGTCGCATTCCTGTTGCTCTTGCTCTTGTTGTTTCATCTGGGCTTCGAGCGAGCGGCTTCCGACGGCCGCTCCTACTTCGTGCAGGTGCGGTCTCTGGTCATGGACTGGGACCTCGACTTCGCCAACGATGAGGCGGAGTTTGGCGGACACGGCGCGAGGCAGTACGCCTTCGGTGCACCAATCCTTTGGAGCCCCTTCTTCATCTTCGGCCACGTCTGGCTTGGCGCGCTGAATCTTCTGGGAGGAGATCTGCGCGTCGACGGCTACTACTTCCCGTATCAGCGGGCCATCGGACTCGGGACACTCCTGTACGGATTCGTCGGTCTCGTCCTCATCTATCGGGTGTTGCGAAAGTATTTCTCCAGGGGACTGGCTTGCCTGTCGACGCTGGGGTTGTGCGGCAGCTCGTTCCTGATCTGGTATCTCACTGTCGACAATTCGATGGTGCACGGCGTCTCGATGTTCGCGACCACGCTGTTCCTCTTCCTCTGGCACAGATCTCGAGACCTGCCGACACGGGTGCCCTGGGTCTGGCTTGGTGCCGCGGCGGGCGTCATGGCGATGGTGCGGTGGCAGAACATCGCGTTCGTGGTGCTGCCTCTGGGTGATCTCCTCTGGTCATCCTGGCGCGCTCGGAGCGGAGACAGCCGTGCTTGGGTGTGGGCAGGAAGCCGAGACCTGGTCAGGTTCACCGGAGCCGCATTCGCCGCGTTCGTGCCGCAACTCGTGTTCTGGAAGGCCGTCTACGGATCGTGGGTCTACCTACCGGTGCGTGAGCACGCGTTTCAACCGACGTTGCTTCCGCCGTACATGACCGACGTTCTCTTTTCATCGAACCGCGGGCTGCTGTCGTGGACGCCCGTCATCGGCGCTGCGCTGATTGGTCTGATGTTCTTCGCGCGCCACCACGGGCGTGTCGCCCTGGTGCTGGCCGGCGGTTTTCTCGCGCAGGTCTGGATCAACGGGGCGGTCGAGATCTGGTGGGGTGGCGTGGGCTTTGGTGCGCGACGCTTTGCCAACTGCGCGCTCGTCTTCGCCATCGGCCTGGCTGGCCTCCTGGCCGCGGTCCAGCGACGTCCGCTCATCGCGCCGGTCGTAACCCTGTGCGCCGTACTGCTATTCAACACCGTGTTCATGCTCGGCTATCGCAACGGCACGTTGTCTCCAACCGAGGGCGTGGCGTTCAACAGCGTCATGGACGAGTTGTACGAGCGCGTCGGCAATCCGTTCTCGCTGCCGATTGGCGCCTACGTCGCGTGGCGGTACGATGTGGGCCTGCCCGTGTACGATCGTCTACGCGGCCGGACGTACAACAATCTCTTGATTGACGTTGGTGCGCCAGACGACGAGCGGTTCCTGGGGCACGGGTGGGCGGCGCGGGAACAGCATCCAAGTTTCTCGTTTCGGTGGGCAAACAACGAGACGTCAACCGTGCTTGTTCCCCTCAAGACGAACGAGGATGACTACCTCTTGGAACTCGAGTGGGGACCATTCATCGGCCCTGGGTTGCCACCACAGACTGTCGAGATAGAAGTGAACACGACCTCCGTGGCGACGCTGACGCTTCAGCCGGGCATGCAGGTCGACCGCGTTGAGATCCCCGCAGCGGTACTCCGGTTCAACCTGAATCAGCTGCGTTTTCGCTATCGGTACGCCGTCTCGCCTGAGGAACTCGGACTCTCGGAGGACACCAGACGGCTGTCTGTTCAAGTGGCCACCCTCCGGCTCCAGCGGGTCCTCGAGGAGTCGTAGAGCGTCAACACTTCTAGGCGACGTGGATCGACGCCGCGGGTCGGCTCAGGTTGTCAGGCGCCCGGATCGATCTCTAGCTTTCAGACATCTACAAAGCGGTCCCATTGCGTCCACTGCTGCCTGACATCGTGCGGCTCCGTTGGAACGCAGCGGACCGGGAGCCGTTCAAACAGGCCACGCGCGAATTGTTCAAGCACGAAGAACAGGTTCAATCCGCTCGTATACCCAACTAGCCGGTAGTCCTTGGCACGGCCGAGGCTTTCCAAGGCGGCGGGGCTAGCGCCGAAGTACGGCCACTCTGTCGCCAGGTTAAGAGGAAGTGTCTTCGCCTCTGTGGGAGCAAAGAAAGGGTTGTACTCCACCACAACAATCGTGGGGCGATAGTCCTGAAGAGAACGCCAGATCCAGTAGTCATAGCTGTCGATGTCAAGGCTGAAGAGATCGAAGTAGCGCGGCAACGGCGATTCTTTCAACACGACGTCAAGACAATCCTTGCCCTCCGCCGAAACACGCCGGCACATCGTCACGTAGTTCTCTCTCGCAAGCCGCTATCTGCTGCAAGGCGACGAAGCGGTCGGGGTCGGATTCGATGCCGACGCCTCGCCATCCGTTTCTGCGCAAAGCGTAGGTGTTGCTGAAGAGAACACCATCGCCCGCGCCGAGTTCGACAAACCATCCGTCGGAAAGTTGCAGCCGCCGAACGATTTCCCGAATGATGCCATCCTCCCCGGCCTGACTGCAGCGCAGATCTGGACGAAATTGCTCGGCGTACCGACGCGACAACTCTGTCTGTTTCCGGTAGATGACATCGCGCGTCAGCCCTCCAATCACGCGGTGCGTAATGGCGCGACGCGTCCATCTGCCCACGGACAATTCAGGATGTGCGCTATGCATCGTTGTATTCTCACGGCGCAAAGGCGCGCACCGCGTCGATGACCTGGTTCGCGGAGGCGTCGGTGAGTGCCGGGTGCAATGGCAGGGAGACGAGCTCGCGACAGATCGCCTCAGCAACTGGAGCCGCCGCTGGCCGGTGCTCCGCGAACGCAGGTTGCTGCGTGAGGGGCGTGGGGTAGTGGATGAGGGTATCGATACCCGAGGTCCGCAGATGCTGTCGAAGCCGGTCGCGCGCCACTGATCGGACCGGGAACAGGTGGTAGACGTGGCCCGGGTCGTGCTCAGCGGGCACTGTCGGTTCGACGACGGCAAGGTGCTCTCGGTACAACGCCGCTAGCGCCCGACGCCGCGCCGTCCACCGTTCGAGGAACGGAAGCTTTGCGCGCAGCACCGCCGCCTGGATGTCATCGAGGCGGGAGTTCACGCCCGCCAGGTCGTGGCGATACTGTGCGGACTGGCCACCGTTCCGCAGCTTTCTGATCCGCTCCGCCGTCTGCTCATCACCGGTGCAGGCCACGCCGCCATCACCCACAGCACCCAGATTCTTTGTCGGATAGAAGCTGAACGCGCCGCCCTGCCCGAAGGTGCCGACTGGGCGTCCCGCGCAGGTGGCGAGGTGCGCCTGGCAGCAATCTTCGATGAGGGCGAGATGGTGGCGGCTCGCGACGTCGGCCAGGGCCGGCATATCGGCTGGCTGACCGTAGAGGTGAACCGGGAGGATGGCCGCCGTCTTCGGACCCACCGCCGCCCGCACGGCCGCCGGATCAATCGTCAGGCGGTTGACGTCGATATCTGCGAACACTGGTCGTGCGCCAGCCATCACGATCGCCAACGCGCTGAACGCCGCCGAGAGTGGCGTCGTGATGACCTCATCGCCGGGCCCGATGCCGAGTGCCTTGAGCAGCAGGAACAGCGCGTCCGTACCGTTGCCCACGCCGACGGTATGCGCTATTCCTGACGCGGTCGCGAACTCGCGTTCGAAGCTCTCGACTTCAGGGCCAAGCACGAACCATCCACGGGTGACGACTCGCCGGATGGCTGCATCGATCGCCTCAGCCTCTTCACCAGGTTTCAGCGTCAGAAACGGGATCGTGACGCGCTCACGCTTATTCGGCATCGTTGGATCGAGCGTCGTTGTCGGTCGTGGGCGGTTCGGCGTGGGACAGCGGTCGGCCGTCCTTCCGACACCACATCAGTGCACGCCACAGGGCGAACACGTCGAAGGCGGTGCGCACGATCCGCCTCACGTTGAAGAACTGCGATTGTCCGTACGCCCGGTGGTAGTGATGCACCGGAACTTCGACCATACAAAAGCCGGCGTCCTGCACCTTCTTCATGAGTTCCAGACAGATGACGCCGCTGCTCTTCTCGAGCGTGACTCGTTCGAAAACACAGCGGCGCATCAGCCGGAAGTCGCAATCGACGTCCCGGAGTCGCAGTCCAAACAAGGCTTTGACGACGTGGTGGTACACGCGGCCGATGACGATTCGGTGCAACGGGTCGGATCGACTGATCTTGTACCCATTGACGAAATCGACATCCGGCGTGAGACGCCGCCAGAGCAGGGTCATTTCCCGCGGATCGTACTGTGCGTCCCCGTCGGTGTAGAAGACCAAGTCCTTGGTGGCAGCCTCGAAACCCGTGCGCAGCGCCGCACCGTATCCGCCATTCCTCGGGTGGTGGATGACTCGGAGTGTCGGGTATACGCGCGCCAGTTCCTCGAGGACGTCGCGCGTCGCGTCGACACTGCCGTCGTTGACGACGATCACCTCGTAGTCCGCCGTCAACTCGCGTGCGGTCGTCACCGCAGCGACGACCATGCTCGCGATCGTCCCTCCGTCGTTGTATGCGGGAAAGAAGACGCTGAGGCTGGTCGCGGGGTTGGACGTCTCGGGTTCTGGCGTCATTCGGCGGCCGGCTTCCTGGCGAGACAGAGTATCGAACTTCCTAGCGGCAGATCCAGAAACCGCACGACGCCGGCCTCGGCTGCCAGCAGTAGCGCGAGCAGGCCGTTGACGGGACCCGGTGGCATCGCGAAGTCGCTCTGGGCGACCGTTGCCGCCCCCTGACGTCGGAGTTGCTGAAAGAGCCGGATGCTGAGCATCGGCAGGAAGAGCGTAGCATTCGTGTGAGTCATCCTGATGATCTGAAACCCAGCTCGCTGAAGCCGACGCGTGAGCCCCTGGCGCGAGTAGCGGCGGCGCTCGCCGACGAAGATCGAGTGATCGCCGGTCAGCACGTCCATGGCGGGGACGTTGGCCACGAGCGCGCCGCCTCGTCGCACCAACCTGAACATCTCGTCAATCGCGGCGCGTTCGACTTCATCTTCGAGGCAGTACAGGACGTCGAAGGACGTCACGACATCGAAGCTGTGGTCAGGAAAGGGGACCCGAGCGACCGTCGCGCGGGCGATCCGTCGATGCCCCGCGGCGGCGGCGTAGGCGACGCCGGCCCCAGCCAGATCGAAGCCGAAGTCCTGGCCGTAGGTTGCGAGCATCGCCAGGTTCGCACCCGTGCCGCAGCCGCAGTCGAGGATCCGGGGACGGCTGACGCCTTGTATGGCCTGCGCCAGGAACGGTTCGACGAACCGACGAAAACCGCGATACCAGAAGTGCGCGCGCTCGGCCTCGCAGGTCGCTCTCAGCAGCTCGTCCACGTTATGGAGATTCTAGCCCGTTCCGACGTGCCGCGGCCGATAGGGCGTCCGGGCTGATTTGGTATAGTGCGACCCGTTCGGTCGCGATGCAGATTCCCCGCCGCCTACGGATTCTGGACGATGCGCTGACAGGTCGAGTAGGGGTGGGCCTTCCGCTCGTGCTCGTCTTCCTGCTCTCGCTACCCACCGTCACGACACGGCTCTACGCGTCGGACGAGATTCAGTATTTCGCCTACCTGCGATCGCTCTGGTTCGATCACGACGTCTCGTTTCAAAACGAGTACGAGTACTTCTACGACCGTGGAATCGCGCGTGCCCGGGGGTTCCACGAAACATTTCTCGAGTTCGAGACGCCGACCGGCCTCCGCTACAACTTCGGCACGATTGGCTCGGCTCTGTTGTGGGCACCCTTCTATGCGGTGGGAGATCTCACGGCTCGAGGCATGCGCCTGGCCGGCTCCGGCGTCGCGGTCGACGGCTTTTCCCAGCCCTACCTGTCGGCGCTCGCGTACGGATCGGCGGTGTACGGGTTGCTTGCAGTTGCTATTTCCATGGCCATCGTGCGACGGCTCCTGGGTCGTGGCGTTGTGGCCGGGTCCGTGATCTGGATCGGCACACCGTTGCTCTTCTATACCCACATCGCGCCGGGGATGGCGCATGCATGCTCGGCGTTCGCGGTGGCACTGTTCACCCTGGTCTGGTTGCGCGTCCGGCGCTCCTGGTCTTTGCCGGGAATGGCGGCCCTGGGCGCAGCGACAGCGCTGATGGCGATGGTCCGAGAGCAAGATCTCCTGCTGGCGGTCGGGCCTGTGGTGGATTTCACCTGGACGGCGATCGCGAACGTGAGCGCTTCCAGTGATCGAATCAAGGCGGCACGATCCTGGTTGACCGCTGCCTGCGTGGGCAGCGGCGTGTCCGCGACTGTCTACCTCCCACAGGCGATGAGTTACGTCGTCTTGAATGGCCGGCTCGGCCCTCCTGATGTCGTGACCGAAAAGATGAACTGGCTGGCGCCCCACGGCCTGCAGGTGCTGTTCTCACCGGAGCATGGCCTGTTCGTCTGGACGCCGCTCTTGCTCGTTGCGGCCGGGGGGTTGCTCTGGATGGCATGGTCGGCGAGCGACGGGACGGCCGACCGGGTCGACACGCGGCGAATCGGACTGATTCTGTGTCTGATGGTGGCCACCCAGATCTACGTGACCGGAAGCGTCGATTCCTGGACAGCGGCTGGGGCGTTCGGCCAGCGCCGTTTCGTCGGGTTGACGGTCGTGTGGGTCGTCGGGCTCGCGGCGGCACTCCAGGCGATTCGCGGTACCGCCCTTCGCCGAGCGGCCTGGGGCGTCTGTGCGCTCTCGGTCTGGTGGAATCTGGGGTTGATGGCTCAGTTTGGCGCCAATCTCATGGACCGACAGCGTTTGCAGCTCTCGCGCAACGCCTATAACACGTTCGTGGTCGTGCCCCGGGAGGCGCCGCGATTGGCGTATCGCTATCTCTTCGACCGGAGTTCGTTCTACCAGGCGAATGACTCCGATAGCCAGTGAGAATCTGACGAACGAGGGCCGTGTACCTTCTCCACTGCGCTGACACACGGTTTCCGATCGAACGCGCCAACGGCATCCAGATCATGGAAACGTGCCATGCACTGGCCGTTCGCGGACATCAGGTGACCTTGCTGGCCCGCCGGGATCGCCGGCATGCCGATCGGGATCCGTTCGACTACTACGGGTTGCCGCCGCTGCCCGCGCTTCGAATCCGCCGGCCGACCTTGCCCCGGGCCGGCCTCCCGCGCCGACTCGGCTACCTGAGTCACGCGCTTCGGTGCGCGCTGGGGCCGGCGCGGCCGGATCTCGTGATGACGCGCGACCTCGGCGTCGCCGACATGCTGTTGCGGCTGCCCGCCGGATTCCGGCCTCCGGTCGTCTACGAGTCGCACGGGTTTGCGCCGATCGTGGCGAGCGAGCGACCGGACGTGCTTTCGCAGGTGGCCGGCGCCTCGCGTGGCAAGCAACAGCGACTGTTCGCCAGGGAGCGGAGAGTCTGGAGTCGTGCCGAAGGATACGTGACGATCACGCGAGGCATTGCTTCGGATCTGGCTGCCCGGTTCGGCGAGAGATCGCGGCTACTCGTGGCTCCCAGCGGCGCGCGCCTGAATCCAGCGCGACGGTTCACGCCGCCGTCGGTCGGTGAGACGCCGGTCCTGGCCTACGCGGGCCATCTGTATCCGGGGAAGGGTGTGGAGATCCTGTTGCGCGCCGTGGCGCAGTTGCCGGAGGTCCGGGCGGTGATCATCGGCGGCTACCCGAACGATGTGGATCTTGCGAAGGTGCGCGGTCTCACCAGCGAACTGAGCTTGGACGAGCGAGTGGAATTCACCGGACAGGTCGAGCCGTCGAGGGTTTCACCGCTGCTCGCCGCGGCCGACCTGCTCATCCTGCCGGTGACCGGTGCGCGCAGCTTCACGCAGTACACTTCCCCGATGAAGCTGTTCGAGTACATGGCGCTCGGCAAGCCGATCGTGGCGTCCGACCTGCCGGCGATTCGCGAAGTCTTGCGCGACGGTGAGAACGCCGTCCTCGTCGAGCCAGATAAGCCCGAACGATTAGCCGACGGTGTTCGGCGGGTGCTCCACGACCGAGCATTCGCGGAACGGATCGCTCACGGCGCCTTCGACGATGCGGTTCAGTACAGTTGGGAGAAGAGAGCCGAGCGGCTCGAGCATCTGTGTCGGGAGGTGCTCGGCGCTGTGCCACCGAGCAGCAACCGGTCGGCGGGGCGAGCGTGATCTCGCAGGCGCTCCTCGATGTCGTGCGCTGTCCCGACTGCCGGGGTGCCATGCGAGCCGAGTCGGACGAATTGGTCTGCGCGGTGTGCGGGCGTCGGACCCGCGTCACCGGTCGTGAGTATCTCGATCTCCGTCCGGTCGAGACGTTCGTCCAGTCGACAAAGTATCTCGATGACGAGATGCACGCCGATGGCCGCCATGCTCATGTGACCCCGCCGCTTCTGACCGCAGCGATCAGAAACGACATGCTGCGGTCGTTTCTGAGGATTGCGGCAGGTGATCGCGTCATCGATCTGGGTTGTGGGAGCGGGCGGGTGCTCGTCTGGAACTTGGCGCCCGACGTCCATCTCGTCGGTGTGGACGTCAGCCCGCACTTTGCCGAGGAGGCGCTCGATCGGTGCGACCTGCTCGTCGGGGATCTCCGGCAGTTGCCGCTCGAGGATGGCGCGTTCACGAGGGCCTACTCGCTCGATGTGCTGGAACATCTGTCCCGCGAAGATCTCCTGCGGATGCTCGGCGAGGCGAGCCGGATACTGTCACCCGGAGGCACGTTCTTCGTGTACAGCCACGTTCGGAAGAACTCCCGAATCGCGATCGGATTGCGGGCCATCAATCTCCTGGCTCGTGGCCTCGAACGGATCGGGTTGCTGGACCTGTCGCACGAGCGGCTTCGAAAATCCGATCATCGCAATGCGCTGGCCGATATCGACGATCTGCACACTGTCGCCGGTCAGGCCGGTTTCCGGGTGGCTCGAATCCGTTACTACACCCCGCTGGTCGGCGGTTTCGCCGAGAATATTCTCAAGAAGATGGCGGAGCATCTGATGGAGCGGAGAGCGGCACGGAGGCGGGGGAATTCCGGGGAGCCGTCTGCGGAGTCGCCGGGGGCAGTGGGTGCCAGGCGGACCGCGCGCACCGATGCCCAGCGCCTGATCGGGAATCGGGGTGCCGTCTATACGGGACTCGTGGCCCTGACCTGGCTCATGAAGCTGGATCTGCTGTTGTTCGGGCGGATCAAGAGCGGTCCTTTCTTCGCGCTGCTTGAGCGACTCCCCACACCGGCGGTGGGTTCCACGACGACACCGCACTGAGTCATGCGGATTCTCTACGCGGCCATTGATCAGTCCGTTCCCGGCACGAATGGGGGGTCGGTCCACGTCTCGGAGGTTGCCACTGGTCTGGCGGCGCTCGGACACGAGGTCCACGCCCTGGTCACGCCGGGGCACGGTCCACTTCCGGACGACTCGGTGCATTGGCACCCGCTCGAGCCGCCGATGAGGCAACGTCAGCTGCGCTGGGCCCGCGCCGGGCGGGTCGCCGAACTCGCGCACGCCATTGGCGCTGATGTCGTCATGGAGCGGTACTACAACTTCGGCGGGGAAGGCGTTCGGGCGGCCGTCCGGACCGGTGCCCTGGTAGTTCTGGAGGTGAACGCGCCGATTATCGATCATCCGGGGTCGCTCAAGCGATGGCTGGACCGCGCCGTTCTTGCGGAGCCGATGCGCCGCTGGCGGGACTGGCAATGTCGCCACACGGATCTGTTCGTGACACCCAGCGCCGAGATCCTGCCGCCCTGGGTCGCTCCGGACCGGGTGCTGGAGATCGAGTGGGGAGCCGACACCAAGCGGTTCACACCCGACGCGGCCGGAGACCTGCCGTTCCAGCGCGGTCCGGGGGAGACGGTTGTCGTCTTCGCCGGCGCCTTCAGGCCGTGGCACGGCGCGATCAACCTCGTGCATGCCATCGCCCAGCTTCGGGCTCGCGGGCGAAGCGACGTCAAGGTCGTGTTCGTCGGGGACGGGCCCGAGTTGCCTCAGGTGCGGCGCGCCGCCTCCGGCCTGGATGGCATCGAGTTCACCGGACGGATCCCGCACGACCGGATGCCGGCCTGTCTGGCGGCCGCAGACATCGGGGTG
Organism: Vicinamibacterales bacterium; assembly: GCA_030745255.1. Taxonomy (GTDB): domain Bacteria; phylum Acidobacteriota; class Vicinamibacteria; order Vicinamibacterales; family UBA8438; genus NP936. The sequence goes on along the minus strand of JASLOY010000001.1, from coordinate 10,359 downwards.
GCGCCGTTCGATACGGCGGCGCACGGGCCGTTGCAGATCGCCTTCTATTGGTCTCCGTTGAAGCTCTTCGAGTACATGGCGTCCGGGTTGCCCGTTGTCACCCCGGACATCCCCCGTCTCCGGACGCTGTTCCGCCACGAGCGCGAAGGCCTGTGCTACGACCCCGAAGACACGGCCGGGCTGGCCGACGCCATCGTGCGACTGGCGGATGCCCCGAACCGCCGTGAGATGGGGCGCGCGGCACGCGAGCGCGTCGTGCGCGAGTTCGGGTGGGACCTACACTGCCGGCGGTTGTCCGAGGCGCTCGGGCGCGCACATGACGTCATGACGGGTGCCGAAGCCTCGGGTGGTGCCCGACAGGCGAACGCGAGCCGATGAGGATCCTGATCAGCACCGACGCCTTTCCGCCCGATTGTGGCGGCAGCGGTTGGAGTACCTACGAGTTGGCGAAGACGCTGCGCGCGAACGGCCACGAGATTGTGATCTCTCGGCCGGTCTTCGGGTCTGCGGTGACTGGTACTGCCGTGGTTCACGACGGTTTCCAGGTCAGGGAGTTCCGGGGATGGGCGCCTCCCGTGCCGTTCGTGCGGAACTACATCAAGAACGAGCGGCTCTACCATCGGTACGCGAAGGCGCTCGCCGAGATTGTCAGGGAGGAGCGGATCGACCTTCTCCACGCGCAGCACCTGCTCAGCATTCCGGCGTCAGTACGGGCCGGGCGCGATGCGCATCGGCCCGTCGTCTGCACCGTTCGGGACTACTGGTGGTTGTGCTACTGGAGCGATCTGATCCACGACCCGAGTGCCTCCGGGCTCTGTCCAGCCTGCACGCCGGCGATGATGACCCGGTGCGTGCAGCCGAGGGCGGGATGGGCATGGCCCGTCGCGCTTGCGGCGATTCCGTACATGCGGTCGAACCTTCGGGTCAAGCGTCGTGCGCTCGCCGACGCCGACGCCGTGATTGCCGTGAGCTCCGCGATTGCCGCCGACCTCGGCAGCCGGACGGACGACCTACGGTCGACCCGCGTCGAGACCATCCCCAATCCAGTGGATTTCGAGGGCATTCGCGCCGACGCGAGGGGAGAGGCGCTGCTGTCCGAGCCGTACGCGGTCTACGTAGGCAAGCTGGCTCCGAACAAGGGCGTCATGAAGCTGATTCCGGCGCTTGAACGGTCGGGACTGCGGTGGCCGGTCGTCGTCGTCGGAGAGGGGAGCCAGAGGGCAGGGCTTGCGTCAGGCGCGCGCCGGGCAGGCCTCGATATGCGGATGATGGGCTGGTTGCCGCGAGACGAAACGTTGCGGTGGCTTGCGCATGCTTCGATTCTGGTCTTTCCGTCGCATGGTCCGGAGAGCTTGAGCCGGGTGCTGCTGGAGGCGGCGGTCCTCGGGGTGCCCACCGCGGCGATGGACACCGGCGGGACCCGCGACATCGTGCAGCCCGAGCAGACCGGACTGCTCTCCACGAGTGTCGAGCAGCTCGGCGACGACGTGCGACGGCTCGTCGAGAGCGCCGAGCTTCGGCGGCGGCTTGGATCCGCCGCGCGACTCTGGGTCGAGGAGCGGTTCGCGGCGAGGGTGGTCGTCGAGCGCATCGAAGCGCTGTACCGGACGCTGCTTGGTGAGAGCCGATGATCGGCGATCGGCTCCGCGTGGCCATGGTCTCGCGTGCGAGCGCCGCGCTGCACGGCGTGGGCGGGCTCGAGCGGCATGTCGACGATCTTGTACGTCAGTTGCTCGAGCGTGAGGTTGCGGTGACACTCGTCACGCGTCCGGCCGTTCGGCCGGATGAAGAAGCCGCAACGGACTGGCTGCGTGATCCGCGGCTCGCGATCCAAGCCGTTCCTTACTGGACCTTTCCGTTCGCGGGCCGCCGCGGCACGACAGTGCTCGATCGGAACACCGCCTATCTCTGGTTCGCCCTCCGCGCGGGTCGGCGGGCCGCGCGGCTGCTGGCCGACGGCCGGGTCGACCTGATTCACGGTCACGGTGCGAGCACCCTGGGCGCGGTCTGGCCTGCGCCCTCGTCGCCGCTGCCGCTGGTCGTCACGCCGCACGGCATGGAGGAGTTCGGCGGTACCGATTCGAGCCGGGCCCGGCTCAAGCGTGTGGCGTACCGACCGCTGCAAGGTGCCGTTCGGTGTTGTGCGCGGCACGCCGCGCGAACTCTCGCCACCGACCAGTCGCTGGTGCCGGCCACCGTGACGAACCTCCGCGTGGCCGAGTCGTCCGTCGTCGTGGTGCCGAATGCGGTCGACCTCGATCGAACCGACGCATTGGCCGGACCGAGGGACGGACAGGCAAGCCGGATGCGCCACGACGTTCCCGAAGACGAGCCGGTGCTCTTGAGCGTCGGACGGATCGAGCCGAACAAAGGCTTCGATCTGCTGGCAGACGCGCTGGCTCAGCTGCAGGCGAGGGACCGGCGGCGTCGGTGGCGCTGGGTGGTGGTCGGCGACGGTTCCGACCGTCCGACGCTGGAACGCTCGATCGCTCGGGGCGGGCTGCGGGAGCGGACCGTGATCGTTGCTGCTGCGACCGAGGCGGAGCTGCATGCCTGGTACGAAGCCGCCACGATCTTCGTGCACCCGACGCTCTACGAGGGTAGTTCGCTCGTCACGCTCGAGGCGATGGCGCATCGCCGCGCCGTGGTGGCGACCACGGCGGGCGGACTGCCCGACAAGGTCCGGCCGGGCCGGAACGGCTGGCTGGTGCCCCCCGGGAATGTTGCCGAGCTGGCCGGTGCCGTGGAGTCCGCCCTGACGTCCGGGTCGGAGCGGTTGGCGACCCTCGGCCTCGAAGGGCGCGAGATCGTCGAGCAGGAGTTCTCGCTGCCGTCGGTCGTCGACCGATTGATCGGGCTTTACGAGGAAGTTCGCTCAGAGCGCGGACAGGTCGGCGTCGGCTGACCTCATACGTGTCCTACGGTCGAGCAACGCAGTCGCCGCATCCACCACGGCGTCGACCTCGACTCCCACCAGGCAGTCGGGACCATGTCCGACGCACCGGGACGGCGGTCTCCGGATCTGATTGCACGGGCTGCACCAGATGTCGACGCGGACGATCGTCGCGCGAGTGGGTGCCACCCATGGGCGGTAGTTGGCGGGATCGGACGGGCCGAAGACCCCCACGATCGGCGTGCCAACGGCCGCAGCCAGATGCATCGGGCCGGTGTCGCCCGTGATGTACAGGGTCAGCCGCTCGAGTACCGCAGCGAGCGTGGGTAGATCCGCGCGGCCGGTCAGATCGACGACCGGCGTGTCGCTGGTGAGCTGGCCTTTGACCTGTTCCACGATCGCCCGATCTTCCGAACTGCCGGTGAGCACGACCGTCCCCCCGTGCACCGCCACGATCCGGTTCGCGGTCTCTGCGAATCGCGCCGGATCCCATTGCTTGATCGCCCGGCCGCCGCTGGCGTGGAGTCCGATGAGGGGTTCGCGTGCGTGCTCGAGCAGTGCGCCGGCGCCGAACCTGGCAGACTCGGGAAGGTCGAGCATGGGCTGGTCGCTCGGCGCGAGCGGCGTCGAAGGGCGAGTGAGGATCGTATCGACCAGCCGCCCCGCGTTCACGGCCACGTGCGCGCCACGCTCGTGCTGACCATGCTCGGTCAGCAGCGCAGCGCCGCCCTTGATGCCGAAGCCGGCCCGGCGCGGTGCTCCGGAGAGCGCCATGAGCGCGTTGGAGCGGATGTCGCCTTCGAAGTTCAATGCCAGGTCGTAGCCACCCGTGCGCCACGATCTGGCTCGCCGGATCAAGTCTCCATAGCCGACATCCGCACGATCCCGAGCGAGCCACGGCGCGTCGAGGGTGTGCACCTCGTCGACGACGCGCACGAGGCGCGCGAGCGATTCGTTCCAGCTGCCGACGACGAGGTCGATGGTGGCTTCGGGCAGCGCCGCGCGCAACTCGGCAAGCGCCGGCAGCGTCATCAGAAGATCGCCGATGCGTTCCAGACGAAGGACGAGGATGCGCGTGACAGGTGGGTCGCCCGTCGATCGGCGCGGAACAATCGAACGCCCAGCGGACAACAACAGATCGGCGAGGCCGACGAGTGTTCGTTCGCCGCGGTCGTAGATCAAGAGATGATCGAACACCGCGCGCTATTGTATCTCTACGCGATCGACCCGCACGCCGAGGTCGCGGTCGTCGTCTCCCCCGAGGATCTCACCCGGATTCCAGGTCGTGCTCAGCAGCGTGAGTTCCGTGGTGTCTTGCCGCTCCGCCAGGGAGGCGGCGAGGTCGGGCGGAATCGTGAAGGCGTACGGCTGGAAGCCGGTCGTCACCCTTACGTCCCCAAGGAGGATCTCGTCGACGTACACCGCCACGCGCGCCGGGATGACGTTGTCCGGCCGGCCGGCGTCGTCCATCCAGATTGTCAGCGTTTGGGCGTCGGCGGACGTATTCAGAATGACGACGTGCGATTCGTCCCGCGACCAGCGGAACGTGACGTCGGATGCTGACCGTTCCTTGGCATGGAAATCGACGACGTGGAGGTCATCCATCGTGCCGAGGTCGAGCGCGAACGTACCATCCGCGCCGAGACTTCCCCCGAATCGATAGATGCCGTAGTCGAACTCTTTTCGGCTCACGGCACCCGGATAGGTGTTCCAGAGCGATTCGTATTCTGGAACCTGGAATCGATCGGATCCGATCGGTTCGATCGTCATCGAGGGCGACAGGAGATCGGTGCCGCCGCCGCCCATGAAGTAGATCTCTCGGTACTGGGTGCGCGCCCACGTCAGGTATTCACCGAAGGCGACCCTGTCGGGGCGTGACTCGCTGAGGACGAGGACGTTGCGCGCGTAGGTGTAGGCCAGGGGAAGAGCCAGGACGTGGAGATCCGACGCGGCCCGCGACTCCACGATGAGGAGGTCCTCATCGTCGAATCGTGCCGCGAGTTCCTCGAGCTTCGGAATGACGCCCGCGTACTCGATGTGGCTCATCACGGCGCGAGACGCGGTCAAGTACTGCTGACCGAGCAACCCCACGAACACCACGCCGATGAGCGCGCGCCCCGCGAGCCGCAGCCGGGCTCGCGGCGCGCTCGGCCATGGCGTCTCGATCCTCCAGAACGCGGCGGTCGCGATGAGCAGTGTCGACGCCGGCAGGATGATGGGAAGGAAGCGCCTCGCCATCCAGAAGTGTTCCGGCACCACCCGGATCTTGTAGAAGAAGAACAGCGAGAACGCCGAAATCGTCAGAATGAACGCCGGGTTCTGCCAGAACGAGCGACGGACCAGCAGGACGAACCCGAGCAGCGCCGCGACGAGGCCGTAGGGTGAGAGATAGTACGCGGCGTAGGTGCGAAGCGCGAACGCGTCGTGGGCGGCGAGTCGGCCGCCTGGCGCGCGCAGGAAATACGCGTAGGCGGCGGCCAGGACGACCACAGCGCCGACCGCCACGGGCAGCCAACGTCTGATCTGAATCCGCAGCGCTTCCGATCGCGCCGCCGCCAGCAGCGAAACGACGCCTGCGCCGCCGGCTCCAAGCAGGACGAGGTGTTCTGTCCGAAGATTGAGGACGAAGCCGATCGGCTGTTCGGTGTAAGGCGAGAGAATCGAGACGAAGTACCAGGTGGCGAGGCCGATCCAGATCACGGCAGGAGCGACGAAGCCGATCCGAGGTCTGCGTCCGACGTAGACACCCGCGAGGTAGGCGCCTCCGATGGCCGCCCAGGCGAGTACTGCGGGAAACCGGACGAAGAGCGAAAGGCCGAGCAGTGTGGCCGCGAGTGGGCCAAAGAATCGGTCTTCGTCGACATGCGATCGGGCGAACGCCAGGAGGGCGGCGAGCAACATCGCCTGCAGGACCAGTTCGGAGTTCGGGTAGCGGCTGAACCAGACCTGTGCAACGTTCACTGCGAGCAGCAGCGATCCGGCGAAGGCCGGCAGCGCGCCGACCGCGCGCCGTCCGAGAAAGTAGAGTGCCAGGACGCCGAGAAGACTCCAGACACCGACCGCGCGCCGGGCGCCGGTCAGTCCGTCGACGCCGTAGCCGATGGCGATCCAGACCGGATACAGATGGGGAAACTGCGCCACGACCGTGCCCGCCGACGGGTCGGTGACGAAATACCCCATGAACCTCAGCCCGTAATAGGCTTCATTGTCGCGACGTGGGATGAAGAGATCTCTCGAGTTCGGAGGGAGTGACTCGACCTGCGGGTCATGCGTCACCAGTGTCCCGCGCTGGGCGATCTGGATCCCCTCGTTCATGTACACGCCGGGGTCCTTGCCGCCGATGATGTACTCGGCGGGCGGGAAGTACAGCCACCAGCCGAGGACGACGAGCGCGATCGGGGCCAGGACCCCGATCGTCGGTCCAGGCGTGCCGGCGCCGAGGCGGAGCCTTCCATGTGCCAGGAGCGCGACCACAAGGGTCACGGCGAGGTTCGCCGCGAGGAGTCGTTCGAAGCTGTACTGTTCGGCCGCGGCGAGGCCGAGCGCGATCGTCGAGGACAGGGCGAGACTGATGAAGACGCCCCAGAACCCCCGCTCCTCGGCGCTCAGCGCGGCGCGACGGGCGCGATCGGCGAACGGCGCGCGGAAGATGACGGCGCCAGGCAGGTAGGCGATGACTCCGAGCGCGACGAGTTGATAGAGCATGGGCAGGGTAGCGGGCTAGGGGCTTCCGGTACCGGCCAGCCGATCGTAGATCGCCTCGAGCCGCTCGGCCACTTTCTCCCAGCTACCCTGTCGCGAGCGGTCGGCGCGCGCCGCCGCGCCCATTGGTCGTCCATGCCCGGGTTGCCGCAGCAGGCGATCAATTGTAGCGGCTAGTGCGACGGGGTCGGCAGGGGGTACGACTGCCGCAGTCTGACCGTCGTTCACAACAGCGCCGATGCCCCCGACGTTCGTTGTCACGACTGGCGTGCCTGAGACCAGGGCCTCGAGGAGGAAGTTCGGGAGCCCGTCGACGTTGCCCGCGGCGTCCTTCACCGACGGCACGACGACGATGTCGGCCGCGCGGAGATAGTCGGGAATCGCGTCCTGCGCGACGTTACCCGCGAACGTCACCCGTTCGCTCACGCCCAGCGTGTCGGCTTGCTGGCGCAGTTCGGCGTCCAGATCTCCGGCGCCCGCGATGACGAGATGCAACGCTGGCCAGTCCGGCGCCAGCCGGGCGGCGGTGTCGACGAGGAACTCGAAGCCTTTCTTCCGAACGAGCCGCCCGGCGGTGAAGACGAGCGGCGCATCCACGGCGATCCCGAGCTGGGCGCGCAGCCGGCCACCCGCTTCGGGATCGGGGCTGAACCGTGCGGCATCCACGCCGTAGGGGAGGACCTCGCTGCGATCCGCCGCCGCGCCGAGGCCGATCGCCCGCTGGCGGAGGTCCTCGCTGCACGCCGTAACCCAACCCGTCCGGCCGAACGCCCATCGAGCGGCGCGGCCGATGAGGCGATGCCGCTCGGCGACGTAGACGTCGGAGCCGTGCAGGCTGATCGCGAGCGGGAGTCCAGTAGTGGCGGCTGCCGCGATCAGGCCGCCGGCGATCACCCAGTGACCGTGCATGATCGTGGCGCCATGACGGCGCGCGACACGGCGCGCCAGCACGGTGCCGGCGGCCGCGGCGAACGGGGCGGTGAGGTAGGCCGCGGCCTTCAGGTCGACGTCGGCACGCAGCCCTTCGGCGTAGCCGAAGACGGAGAAACGCGCCGGCGCGTACCGGAAGTAGTGGAACTGGACGCGGCCTTCGACGGCCGGGCGATCGATCCGTGGATGCCACGGCGCGACGACATGGACTGCGTGCCCGCGCGCCGCGACGCCCTGGGCGATCGGCTCGAGAAACGTGCCTACGGTGTCGCCGGCGAACCGGGGATAGGACGTCGTGACCATCACGACGGTGTGGGGCATCTGGAAGTCTCTGCTCCGCATCCGCCGGGCCGGCCGGCGTGTTGCAGCTACCGTCTCCGTTCGAATCGGAGCGCGGCGATCTGATCCGAGACGAGGCCGATCAAGAAGATGATGACGCCCAGCACGACCAGCATGACCGACGAGTTGGTGACGTGCATCTGCGTCGCGATCGTCCAGGCGGCGTAGCCGACGCCGAGTGCGAGCGCGACCAGACTCACCGGCACGAAGATCCGTAGCGGGCTGAACAGCGTGACTACACGCAGGAGGATCAGGAAGAACTTCACGCCGTCCGGCGCCAGCCGGATCTTCGATTGGCCTTCCCGCGGCGTGGCCTCCGCCGGCTCGAACGCGACGTTGTAGCCGGCCTTGATGAACGACAGCGTCGTCGTCGTGGGCGTGGAGAATCCGTTCGGCAGCAGGTGAATGAACTCGAGCAGATGCTCCCGTCGCGCCGCGCGCAGGCCTGATGTCAGATCGGGAATCGGCCGGCCCGAGAGATACGTGGCCAGCCCGTTCAGGATCCGGTTGCCGATCCGCCGGCCCGTCGTCGCCTGGCTGGCGCCCGATCGGGCCCCAACCACCAGATCGTAGTCGCCGAGCATCTCCACGAGACGGACGCCATTGAGGGCCGCGTGCTGGCCGTCGCCGTCGCTAATCAGGATGAAGTCGCCCGATGCGTGCCGGAGCCCGGTCTTGACGGCGGCGCCGTTGCCCTTGTTGTAGGGATGCGTGATGACCGTCGCGCCGGCCTCGCGCGCGCGCGCGCTGGTGTCGTCGTTCGAGCCGTCGTCGACCACGATGACCTCGTGCCAGGACGCGGCGGTCTTCAGTGCCGTGACGACTTGGCCGATCACCGCGGCCTCGTTGAAGGCCGGGATGACGACCGACGTGGAAGTCGTTTCGGCCATCTAGTCCCTACTTCCATTCCCGCCGCGGTGCGATTCGGCCGACGGCGCGCGGCGCGAGTCGAGCTCCATCACCCGGATCCGGTACAGCAGGTCCTCGATCAGTTTCCGGTTGCCGGAAATCACGTCAGCGACGAGGCCGATCAAGATGACCTGGAAGCCGACGATCATCAGGACGGCCGACAGGATCAACGACTGGATGTTTCCCTGGCCGAGGCCGCCGAGATAGAGGTAGACGAAGCGCAGCGAAATCAGCAGCCCCACGCCGAACACCGCGCCGCCGATATAGGTGAAGACCTTCAGCGGTTCGTACATCGCGTAGACGCGGATGATCGTGGCGCCCGATTTCTTGATGTACGACGCCACGCTGCCGAACAGCCGCGACTCGCGGGTCTTGGGGTTAGTGCCGATCGGTACGTGCGCGATCGCCATTCGACGCTTGCCCGACTGGATGATCGACTCGAGCGTGTAGGAGAACTCCGACACGATCGTCATCCGGAGCGCGGCCTCGCGCGTGTAGGCGCGAAATCCACTCGTGGTGTCCGGGACGGTCGTGTTCGAGACCTGGCGGACCACCCAGCTGCCAAGGTGCTGGAGCGCGCGTCGGGCGGCAGGCAGGTGCTGGAGCGAGCTGATGTTGCGATCCCCGATGGTGATCTCGGCCTCGCCCGACAGCAGCGGCGCGACCAGCTTTGCAACGTCGGCGCCGGCGTACTGGTTGTCGGCGTCGGTGTTGACGATGTAGTCCGCGCCGCGCTTCAGGCAGGCATCGATGCCCGCCGTGAAGGCCGCGGCCAGCCCCCGGTTACGGGGAAAGCTGACGACGTGGTCGACGCCGGCTTCCCGGGCCACGCGCGCGGTGTCGTCGGTCGAGCCGTCATCGACGACGAGCGTCTCGATCACGTCGATGCCGGGAATCTGGCGCGGCAGATCGCGAAGCGTCTCGGGAAGTGTCTCGGCCTCGTTGAGACACGGGATTTGTACGATCAGCTTCATCCTAGGGCCTAGTCTCCCACTAGTCTCTCGACGACGCCGTTCCACGAGATCTGCTTCGCCCGCTCGTAGCCCGCCTCGCCGTAGCGCGCCGCCAGGCTCCGGTCGGCGGCCAGGCGACTGATGGCACCGGCGATCGCCTCGGCCTCCGGCGGGCAGATCGCTCCGTTGACGTCGTCCTCGACGAATTCGAGCGGGCCGCCGGCGTCCGTGGTCGTCACCACCGGCCGCCGCGCCAGGAAGCTCTCCAGCGTCACGTAGCCGTAGTCCTCGTCGTACGGTGCGTAGATGACCCCGAGCGCGCCGGCATAGAGTTCGATCAACGCCTCGTCTTCGACCCAGCCGGCGAATTCGACACGATCGCCGATGCCGAGGGCTTCCACGCGCTGCTCGATCCGCGGACGATCCGTCCCGTCGCCGACGATGACGAGCCGCACCGAGGAATCGGTCTTAGCCATCGCCTCGACCGCGAGATCGATCCGCTTGACCGACTCCAGGCGGCCGACCGACAGGACATAGTCGCCGTGCGGCCCCCCCTGGAGTCTGTCGGCCAGCCGCGGCGGATGGTACAGGGGCTCGGCGGTCAGGGTGTTGTAGCGCGCCAACCGGTTGGCC
>JASLOY010000019.1 GCA_030745255.1 Vicinamibacterales bacterium | reverse complement strand
CGCCACCGTGGACAGGTACCGAGGCGGTCGCCCGCTTCCGATCTGTTCCGACACCGAGCCGGCACCAGCCTGAGGCTCGAGAGGCGCACTGGCTTCCTCCTGCCTCCTGCCTTCTGCAGCCTTGGAGTCCCCTCAACCGGCGACCGTTTCGGCCGCGCAGAATTTGTCGAACGCCGCGGTCAGCTGCGCTGCAATCGGGCCCGCTTCCTGGTTCTCTATCTGATGCCGCTCCATCATGTAGACCAGCTTGCCCGCCTTGAACAGCGCGATTGATGGTGACGAGGGCGGGTACCCGGTGAAGTAATCCCGAGCCCGCTCGGTGGCCTCGACATCGGCGCCAGCAAACACCGTCGCGACGAGGTCCGGCTTTACCGAATGCTGCAGCGCCAGTGCCACGCCCGGTCTTGCCCTCCCCGCGGCGCAACCGCACACCGAGTTGACGACGACCATCACTGTGCCGGGTGCCTTCGCGAGTGCGTCATCGACCTCCCCCGGCGTCCGCAGCTCACAGACGCCGAATCGAGTCAGCTCCTCACGCATCGGCGCAATCATAAATTCTGGATACACCGTCACGCTCCTTTCGATTCAATCCCGATCCCAGCCTAGCATAGCGGTCGGTGGACCCGCTGCGGCCGGCCACAACGGCTCTGGCTCTGTGACGACGCTCGGGGCGCCCATAGCCTGACGCCAGCGGGCGCTACCGGGTCGTTTCGACTGCGCCCCGGAGACTGGCGGCGGCAATCCGCCTATTGAACGCCACCAGCAGGACCAGCGCGAGCCCCCACTGCAGCAGGCAGGTGCCGAGCGAGAATGTTCGAAGCGGGCTCCACCAACCGCTCGGGTCGATCACGGCGACTGCCTGGTAGATCCACCACCCAAACATGACGGCGAACTCGATCGGAACAAGATAGGTCAGCACCCACTCGTACCCACGACCGAGGTTCAGCTCGTTCCCGGTGACGTTCACCAGGTCCTCTCGGAACCGGCGCACACCGAAGCGCGTGGCACCCAGCGCAACGAACAACCCGCTGATCATCAACGCCAGCCCCCAGACCCAGTCCTGGTTCTCGAACACTGTCAGGCTCACCGCCGAGGGCGCTCCCCCCACGATCGTGGCCCCGATGACCCAACCGACCGCACGGCGGCGTACCATCCCGGCATCCATCAGGATCCGGGTGGCCAGCTCGATCATGGCGATCAGCGATGACAGCGCCGCGCAGAAGAGCGCCATGAAGAACAGCGGCAGAAAGACAGCGCCACCCGGCATGCGGGCGAACAATTGGGGAATCCAGATGAACGTCAGGCCGGTGTTCCCTGCGGCCATGGCCTCGAGCGCTTGGTTCTCCGACAGGATGGCGAAGGCGGTTGGCACAACCGCCATGCCGGCCAGCACCGATGCGGTGTTGTTCCCCAGTCCGATGGCGGTTGCGTTGACGACAACGTCCTCGTCGCGGCGCATGTAAATCGCGTAGGTGAGAATCAGCCCCCACCCCGCCCCGGTGGACCACGCCGACTGCGTCAACGCCTCCAACCAGGTACGGTAGCTCCCGAGCAGCGACAGATCGGGGTTGAACAGGAACCCGAGCCCGCGCCCGGCGCCTGGCAGCGTCACCGACCGCAGGACGGCCGCGATGAGCAGGCCCAGCAGCATCGGGATGAGTACTTTGTTCGCGCGCTCGATCCCGGCGACGACGCCGCGACTGATGATCAGCCCGCCGATCAGCACCGAGATGGCGTGGAAGCCGAGCGGCTGCCAGACGGAGCGGCTGTAGTCGGTCCAGTACTGCTCGGCCCCCGACGCATCGAGCTGCCCCGCCAGTGCGGCCAGCACGTATTTCAGGGTCCAGCCGGTGACCACGGAGTAATAGAACAAGATCATGACGCTGGTCACCGCGATGAACCCTCCCATCCAGGCGTAACGCCGGCCGATCAGGTCGGCGAACGCTCCCACCACACCCCGACGGGCGCCACGGCCGATACCGAACTCGGCAATCAACAGCGGCAGCGACCAGGTGACGAGGAAGATGAGCCAGGGGATCAGGAAGGCGGCGCCTCCGTTTTGCGCGGCGATGCGCGGGAACCGCCACATGTTGCCGGTGCCGACCGCCATGCCGAGTCCGGCGACGATCAGCCCCCAGCGAGAGGAGAACGTTTCCTGTCTGGCCATCGCGATGTGGCTCAGTGTACCGTAGGCCGGCCTACATTGACACGCCTCGTATCAATACCTATACTTGGATCGACGCAACTTTGACGAGGACCCGCACAGTGACAGACGAGATCATCCTCATCAGCATGGCGGCCCGGGTGCTCGGCATGCACCCGCAGACGCTTCGAAAATATGAGCGCCTGGGTCTGGTGCGGCCCGCACGAACGGCCGGTAGCATGCGGGTGTACTCACGGGCCGAAATTGCCCGCCTCCGGCTCATCAAGCGGCTGGTCGACGACCTCGGAGTCAACCTCGCCGGCGTGCAGCAACTGCTGTCAATCTCGGAAGTCGTCGACCGGATGCGCCCTCTGATGATGATGATGATGAGCGAGGAAACAGACGACGACCTCGACCGGGAGGACCGTCGCCGTCAACTCGGACGCGAGCTCGATCGAATCAGCCGTCTCCTCGGGGCCTAGCGACATGGACTTCAAGGACTACTACGCGGCCCTTGGTGTCGAGAAAGGGGCCAGCCAGGACGAGATCAAGCGAAGCTATCGCAAGCTAGCGCGCAAGCATCATCCGGACGTGAACCCGGGCGACCTGGCGGCAGAGCGACGGTTCAAGGAGATCAACGAAGCGCAGGAAGTGCTGGGCGACCCGGAAAAGCGCCGGAAATACGACGAGCTCGGGGCGAACTGGCGGATGTATGAACAAGCCGGTCCCGGGGGTGCCTCACCGTTTGCCGGTGGCTCTCCATTCACCGGACGGCGGTCGACCGGCGGCGCCGGTGGGTTCCACACCATGTCGCCCGAGGAGGCGGAGAGCATCTTCGGCGGCGCCAGCCCCTTCTCAGACTTCTTCCAGACGTTCTTTACAGGCGGCGCCCAGGGAGGATCAGCGCGCGGTCCGGTTCCACGACGGGGTCGAGACATCGAGCACTCGATTACGCTCACGCTCGAGGAGGCCTATGACGGTACGAGGCGACGACTGAGCCTCAGCACCGGTGGTCGGACCCGGCGGGTCGACGTCAAGATTCCCCCCGGCGTCGGCGACGGCTCGCGCGTGCGAGTCGCCGGCGAAGGGGAGCCGGGAACGCATGACGCGCCGGCCGGGGACCTGTTCCTGCGTGTGAAGCTGGCACCACATGCGGTTTTCACGCGTCGTGGCCAGGAGCTTCACCTCGACGTAGCGGTGCCGGTAACGACGGCGGTGCTAGGCGGAAGCGTGCCCGTCCCGAGGCTGCGTGGGACGCCCCTCTCACTCAAGATTCCGCCATCGACGCAGAACGGGCAGGTCTTCAGACTGAAGGGGCACGGCATGCCAGCCCTCGGAAAGACGCGGCGCCCAGGAGACCTGTATGCCGCGGTGACCATACGGGTGCCTGACGAGCTGACGGCGTCACAACGTGCGCACTACGAAGCGCTCGCCGCCCTCGACTTGGCACCGGCCGATGCGACCGCAAAGGGCGGGTAGAGAAAGGCCACATCATGAATCTCAAGCGCTACACCGAGAAGGCCCAGGAGGCTGTGCTGGCGGCCCAGCAGCTCGCCGAACGCTCTGACCACCCGCAGATCGAGCCGGAGCACCTGCTGCTGAGCCTCGTCGAACAGCAGGACGGCGTCGTGCCGAGCGTGCTGCGCCGGCTGGGCGTCGAGCCAGCCGGCATCCTGGACAAAGCACGCGTTCTCCTGGAACGACAGCCCAAGGTCCACGGCGGCGCCGAGGCTGGACTTTCGCCACGACTTCGCGCCGTGGCCAGCGTCGCCGAAAGTGAGGCGGAGCGGCTGAAGGACGAATATGTCAGCACCGAGCATCTGCTGCTGGCGTTGACGGTCGAGGGCGAGGGCGCGGCGAGCGCGCAGTTGCTGGCACAGCATGGCATCACCACCGACCGTGTGTTCGAAGCGCTCTCGTCGGTTCGGGGTGGCCAGCGTGTCACGGATCAGAATCCGGAAGGCAAGTACGAGGCGCTGGAGCGCTACGGTCGCGACCTGACGCAGCTGGCTCGCGAGGACAAGCTGGATCCGGTCATCGGACGTGACGAGGAGATTCGGCGCATCGTCCAGGTGCTGTCGCGACGCACCAAGAACAACCCGGTTCTCATCGGTGAGCCCGGTGTCGGCAAGACCGCGATCGTCGAGGGACTGGCCAGGCGGATCGCGCGAGGAGACGTGCCAGAGGGTCTCAAAGACAAGCGGATCATCAGCCTCGACCTGGGCGCGTTGGTGGCCGGCGCCAAGTATCGTGGCGAATTCGAAGAGCGCCTCAAGGCGGTCCTGAAGGAGATTGTCGATTCCGCCGGACGGATGGTGCTGTTCATCGACGAGCTGCACACCGTCGTCGGTGCCGGAGCGGCCGAAGGGGCAATCGACGCCTCGAATCTCCTGAAGCCGATGCTGGCCCGCGGAGAGCTCCACACCATCGGCGCGACGACGATCGACGAATACAGAAAGCACATCGAGAAGGACGCGGCATTCGAGCGGAGGTTCCAGCCAGTCCTGGTCTCCGAGCCCACCGTCGAGGACACCGTCAGTGTGCTGCGGGGGTTGCGCGAGCGCTACGAGATTCATCACGGCGTCAAGTTCAAGGACGCCGCCCTCGTGGCGGCCGCCGTGTTGTCGGACCGCTACATCGCGGACCGATTCCTTCCCGACAAGGCGATCGACCTGATCGACGAGGCCGCCTCGAAACTGCGTACCGAAATTGATTCGCTGCCCGAGGAGCTCGACGAGGTGGAACGTCGACTCATGCAGCTGGAGATCGAGCGCGAGGCGCTGCGCAAGGAGAAAGATGCCTCATCGCTCGAGCGGCTCGAGCGGCTGGACCGCGAGTTGGGCGACCTCAAGGAAACCCGGACCCGTCTGCACGCCCAGTGGCAACAGGAGAAAGCCTCGATCCAGGAGACACGCGGGCTGACCGAGCAGCTCGAGCATGTGCGGTTGGCCATCGAGCGGGCGCAACGGGATGGCGACTACGCCAAGGCCTCGGAGCTGCAATACGGCCAGCTGCCAGAGCTCGAGCGACAGGTCGCGGCCCAGACGCCTGGGGATGGACCCGACGGCGAGGGACGCATGTTGAAGGAACAGGTGGATGAGGACGACATCGCCGAGGTCGTGAGCCACTGGACGCACATCCCGGTCAGCCGGCTCGTCGAGGGAGAGATCGAGAAACTCCTCAAGATGGAGGAACGTCTGCATCAGCGAGTAGTCGGGCAGGCTGAGGCCATCGCGTCGGTGTCGAACGCCATCCGGCGCGCCCGGGCCGGTCTCCAGGACCCCGACCGGCCGCTCGGCAGTTTCATCTTTCTCGGTCCGACCGGTGTCGGCAAGACCGAGCTGGCTCGCGCGCTGGCCGCGTTCTTGTTCGACGACGAACGCGCGATGATTCGGATCGACATGACCGAGTATCAGGAAAAGCACACCGTCTCACGGATGATCGGCGCTCCACCTGGGTACGTGGGATACGAGGAGGCCGGGCAGCTGACCGAAGCGGTCAGACGACGGCCCTACGCGGTCGTGTTGTTCGACGAGACGGAGAAGGCGCACCCCGAAGTCCTCAACGTGATGCTGCAACTGCTCGACGACGGGCAGCTGACCGACGGCAAGGGGCGGACGGTCGACTTCAAGAACACCGTTGTCATCATGACGTCGAACCTCGGGAGTCAGTTCATCGCCGAGCACGCGGATCGCGGTGGCGGCGACCTCGACAAAGACGTGCGGCGCCAAGTGACCGAGGCGCTCCGGTCGCACTTCCGACCGGAGTTTCTGAATCGGATCGATGACGTCATCTTCTTCCACTCGCTGGGACCGACCCACATCCGCGAGATCATCGAGATCCAGATGCGGCAATTGACCGAGCGTCTTGCCGACCGGCACATCGCGATCGAACTCTCCGAGGCTGCGCTGGACCTGCTTGCCCAGAGCGGCTTCGACGCGGCCTACGGCGCACGACCGCTCAAGCGGACGCTGCAGAAGCTGGTGTTGGACCCGCTGGCGACACGGATGCTGGGAGGCCAGCTGCTCGACGGCGCGAGCATTCGGGTGGACGCCGTTGGCGGCGATTTGTCGTTCGAGATGATGCAGGCCGTAACAGCGTAGGACGAAGGAGGGCGAACCAACGGGGGCGGTTTCCTGGCAAGGCGCGACGAGGGAGCAGCCGGGGGCCTGTGACCGAGGAAGCAACGCCCCAGCCGCGCGACAATGCGCGGCTCGCGGGCGCGAAGCTCAATCTAGGCATGCCGTGGCGGTTTGCTGGCGAGGCGTTCGTCTGGCAAGGCGCGACGAGGGAGCAGGCAGGTGGCCTGTGACCGAGGAAGCAACGCCGCCAGGCGGGCGCCGCGCCCCCCAACCTAGCCCATCTTCTGCATTGAGGCCAGGAAGTCCTGGTTCGATTTGGTCTTCGACATCTTGTCGAGCAGAAGCTCCATCGCTTCGACCGCAGACAGCGGGTTCAGCACCTTGCGGAGCACCCAGACCCGATTGAGATCTTCGGGGCTGATAAGCAGCTCCTCCTTGCGAGTGCCGCTCTTCTGGATGTCGATTGCCGGGAACACACGCTTGTCGACCAGCTTCCGGTCGAGGTGAATTTCCATGTTGCCGGTGCCCTTGAACTCCTCGAAGATCACGTCGTCCATGCGCGACCCGGTGTCGACGAGCGCGGTAGCCATGATCGTGAGCGAGCCACCTTCCTCGATGTTGCGGGCGGCACCCAAGAACCGCTTCGGCTTCTGGAGCGCGTTGGAGTCGAGACCACCGGACAGCACCTTCCCGGAGGGCGGAATCACGGTGTTGTAGGCCCTGGCCAGCCGGGTAATCGAGTCGAGCAGGATGAACACATCCTTCTTGTGCTCAACCAGACGTTTGGCCTTTTCGATGACCATCTCGGCTACCTGCACGTGCCGCTGCGCCGGTTCATCGAAGGTCGACGAAATGACCTCGCCGTCGACCGACCGCTGCATGTCGGTCACCTCTTCGGGCCGCTCATCGATCAGCAGCACGATGAGATAGACGTCCGAGTGGTTGGCCGCGATCGACTGGGCTATCGACTGCAGCAGCATCGTCTTGCCGGTACGGGGCGCGGCGACGATCAGGCCACGCTGCCCCTTGCCGATCGGCGTCATCAGGTCCATGACCCGCCCGGACAGGTTGTCGCCACCCGTCTCCAGGCTGACGCGCTCCTCGGGATACAGGGGCGTCAGATTCTCGAAGAACAACTTGTCGCGCGCCTGCTCGGGAGACTCGAAATTGACCGCCTCGACTTTGATGAGCGCGAAATACCGCTCCCCCTCTTTCGGCGGCCGAATCTGGCCCGACACCGTGTCGCCGGTCTGTAGGTCGAATTTGCGAATTTGCGAGGGCGAGACGTAGATGTCGTCGGGCCCTGGCAGGTAGTTGTAGTCCGGCGCCCTGAGGAACCCGAAACCGTCCGGGAGCACTTCCAGCACGCCCTCCGAGAAGATGAACCCACTTTGCTCCGTCTGCGCTTTCAGAATCTGAAAAATCAGCTCCTGCTTGCGCATGCCGGTCGCGCCCGCCACGCTCAGGTCTTTGGCGACCTGCGTCAGCTTGGCGATGCTCATATCTTTGAGCTCACCGATGTTCAGGCCGTCAGCCGAGCGTCGATTCTTCTTCTGGGCCTCCGCTGAGACGGTGGCAGCCTCGGCTGGAGCGGCGGCGACCTCTGGGGCAGATTCGGCGGGCTGTGCGGCGACGGCCGTATTGGCGGACACGCGCGCTGATGTGCGCTTCTCGTTTTTTGGCATGGCAGATCAGCTGGGGGCTTAAGGGGTCTTGAAGGCTGTGATCTCTCGGCGGGTGCGCCGAGTGCCAGCCTCATGAAGAAGGAGGATGAGCTATCGCAAGGAGTATAAGCACGCCTCGTCGGGCCTGTCAACCCGAACAATCATCAGGGATACGAGACCGGGCTTTCGCCAATTCCCACGATGCTGCAGTCGAGGATCGGGGCGATACCGAGCGCCCGGGCTCGAGCGACGACCCGGTCAGCGTCGGCGCCCGGATTCAGCCACACTTCCTCGATGCCTTTCTCCGCGAGCTCGTCAAGAACCCGCTCACCGACCGCCGGTTACAGATAGACGGTGGCCATGTCGATGGCACCGGGCACATCGAGCACCGAGGCATACGTCGACATTCCCTCAATGAGGCCAGCGTTCGGGTTGATCGGCACGACGTCATACCCACGGTGCAGAAAGGCGCGGACCGCCTTGTTCCCGAACTTGCGACGGTCGCGCGATGCTCCGACCACCGCGACTACTCGAGCCATCGTCGGAGTATACCTGAGCCGTGAGCCCGCCTCGGCGTCAACGCGTGGCTGCCAACTCTGTATACAATCCCAGCGTGCCATCCGCGCGCGTTGCCCTCTTGGTGCTGCTCTGCGTCCTGACGTTCTTCGTCGGTCTCGGCCGCCCGGCCATCACCGATTCCGACGAGGCGTTCTACGCCCAGGCCGCGCACGAGATGGTCGAGGGAGGCGACTGGCTCACGCCGCACTATAACGGTCAATACCGGTTCGAAAAACCGGTGCTCTATTACTGGTTCGTGGCCCTGGTGTATCTGGCGACCGGGGTCGGCGAAATGGCGGCGAGGCTCCCCTCGGCGTTGGCAGGTCTACTTCTGGTGTTGACCACCTACGCCTGCGGCCGCCGGTGGTACGACGAGACCACCGGCTTCCTGGCTGGTGCAATCACGGCGACCAGCTTCGGCTACGTGGCGGTCGCCCATCAGGCATTGCCGGATCTGGCGCTTGCCGGTTTCATCACCCTGGGCACCTGGGCCGCCCTTGTCGCCCTCGTGGCCCCCAGACCGGTCGGACCCGACCCGCAGCGCCGCTGGTGGCTGCTCGCCGCGGGCGCAGCGCTCGCCGGCGCGTTCCTGACAAAGGGGCCGGTCGGTGTGGCGCTCCCCGCGATGGTCGTTGGGCCGCTCGCGCTGTGGCGATGCTGGTCCGAGCGCGCCTCGCGACCCGGCGACGCCAAAGGACCGCTGGTCCGACTGGCGCTCGACGTCGGTCTGCTGACGCTGGCATGTCTGCTCCTGGCGGTTCCTTGGTTCGCTGCCATGACGGCCACTCACGGCGTCGCCTACCTCGAGCGGTTTTTCATCGACGAGAACCTGCAACGGTTTGCCACCATTCGATACAACGCACCGCGTCCGCTCTGGTACTACCTGCCGATTGTGGCGGGCGGACTGTTGCCGTGGTCGCCGTTCATGCTCGTCTGGTGGCGGCCGATTCGGCGTCTGGCGCAGCGCGCCCGTCATCTTCAGCCGGTCGAGATCTGGCTTGCGGTCTGGGCCCTGATGCCGTGGCTGTTCTATACGCTGTCCACCGGCAAGCAGCCGCGCTACATCCTCCCGATCCTGCCACCGCTCGCCATTCTCCTCGCCCGGGCCGTCTCACGCCGGCTCGCAGGCCAGGACCCGCCAGTGCAGAAGCCGTCTCGCGACCATCTCCTGGCTGCCGCCGGGGCGATGTCCGGCTCTGTGCTGGTGCTCTTGGGTGTGCTCGTCTATCGCGCCCAGGCGATCCTGGTCGGAGTGTCGCCGACCACGGTGCTGGTCGGGTCCGTCCTGCTGGCGGTGGCCGGGTTGGGGGTGTCGGTTGTCGCCTGCTCCACTCGACAACGGCTAATCCCGGTTGCCGTGGTCATCGCCTCCGTGCTGGCGACCCTGACGGCGCAGTACGTCGTGCTGTCCCGTCCCGGCGCCGAGCCGGTCGAAGAAATGTCTGCGCTCCTTCGGGCCGCGGGTGCGGAGACCATCTCATATGGGCGTTACCGGGTCTTCGTGCGGAACCTCGTCTTCTATACAGGACGCCCTCATGTCGACCTGTCGTCCGAGGAGCAAGTCCAGGCCTTCCTGGAGTCGAGCGAACCGGTGCTTTGTGTGCTCGCCGAGGAGGATCTTCGGCGAGCCCGTGCTCACGGGGTTACGGCCCATGAGCTTGGCCGTGTCGCGTATCTGAACACCGGAAGCCTCACGATCCGCACCCTCATATGGCCCGACCCGAGCACCGACCTCGAAACCGTCGTGCTGGTCACGAACCGACCACCCCTCTGAACATGGCGGTGTCCTATCCAAGAAAACGCTGAATCCGTGTCCACGCCTCACGAAGCTGCTCCATCGAAGCGGCGTAGGAGACACGGATGAAACCGGGTGCGTCGAACGCTTCGCCTGGCGTCACCGCCACGTGCGCCTCGTCGAGGAGCGCCAGCGCAAGATCGGCGGAGGTGCGCCGCTCGTCGGGCGAGAGCAGTTCGGAGATGTTGGGAAACAGGTAGAACGCCCCGGCTGGCCGAACCACGCGAAAGCGTGCGTCTGAATTCATCCAGTCGAACAGGGTGTCGCGGCGGATCCGATACTCATCGCGCATCGCGGCCACGCACGCCTGCGGACCGGTCAGCGCCGCCAGCGTCGCGTACTGCGTGATCGATGTCGCGTGCGACGTCGAGTGGCTTTGCACGGCGTTCGCCGCCTCCGCCACGGCGACCGGCGCCAGAAGCCACCCACAGCGCCACCCGGTCATCGCATAGCTCTTCGAAGCGGACCCGACCAGCAACGCCCGGTCTCCCAGGCGATCGCGCAGGACACCGGGCAGATTGTGCGGCGTGTCGTCATAGATGAGCTGTTCGTAGCACAGATCGAGGACGACCCACACGTCACGGTCGTCAAGCCCGTCAGCCAGCCGGTGCAGCTCGGCTTCGTTCATCACCGCGCCGGTCGGGTTGCCCGGACTATTTATGACGATGCCCCGTGTGCGAGGGGTCACCGCCTCGAGCACCGATTCGGCCCGAAGCTCGAACCCCTCTTCGGCCGATGTACGCACGCGGACCGGCTCGGCGCCGGCCAGATGGATTTGCTCGACGATAGACGGCCACCCCGGAACATGGGTGATCACCTCGTCGCCAGGCCCAAACAACGCCACGGCGATGTTGTAGAGAGCCTGTTTGCCACCCGCGGTCACCACGACGCCGGTCGCGTCGTAGGACGCGCCGTATCGTTCGGCGTAGTAGGTCGCGACCGCCTCCCGCAGTCCGATGATTCCGGCACCGGCGGTGTACTTCGTGAAGTTGTCCTCGATGGCTGCCGCCGCGGCAGCCTTCACATGGTGTGGCGTGGGGAAGTCGGGTTCACCGGCACCGAGGTCGATGACCTCGACGCCCTGCCGCCGGAGCCGCTCGACCGCCACCAGCACCTGCTGTGTCTGCGACGTGCGGACCCTGTCGAGTCGGTTGGCAAGGCGTATGGCCTCAGACACGCAGCCCGCTCCCGACGCCTGTCTTCTCCCTCAGCCGAGCTTCCACCAGATCCGGCACCAGGCCCCGCACCGATCCCCCAAGCGCAAACACCTCTTTGACGAGCCGCGAGCTCAGATAGGTGTAGGCCTCGGTCGGCATCATCAACACGGTCTCGATGGTCGAGCTCAGATGACGGTTCATCAGTGCCATCTGCATCTCGAACTCGAAGTCGGAGATCGCTCGCAGCCCCCGAACGATCACGGCCGCCTGACGCTGCCGGGCATACTCGACCAGGAGTCCATCAAAGGTGTCGACCTCGACGTCGGGTTGCGACTTGAAGGCGGCTCGAGTCATCTCCACCCGCTCCTCGACGGTGAACAGGGGGGCCTTGGCCGGGTTGACGAGAATCGCCACGACGATGCGGTCGAACAGCGCCGCCCCACGTTGAATGATGTCAACGTGACCATTTGTCAGCGGATCGAATGTGCCAGGGTAGACAGCTATCCGGGCAGAAGGGTTGCTCGTCATGACGTTTCACTCCGTTCCGTCCGCCTCCCGGCTGCGCGTGGCCGGGGCATACAGTTCGAGAACACTATCCGCCGCACGCACCACCCGAAGCGACTCCAGGGCCGGCTCCACGATGGGAGGGTCACGCCGCGCACGCTCGAGCACCACCAGACCCCGTGGCCGCAGATGCATGGCAACTGCCGTCAGTATCGCACCGATGTCCGACGCGCCATAGGGGGGGTCGAGCAGCACGAGATCGAATGATTCCACCGGAACGCGCCCCAGCGCCGCCGGCAGAGCCGCACGCCGGATGGTGCACCGGTCGGTCAGTTCGCAGTGCGCCACGTTGCGCCTGATCAGCGCGACCGCCCGCGGATCCTGCTCGACAAAGACCACGTGTTCGGCCCCACGACTCAACGCCTCGATGCCTACGGCCCCGGTGCCGGCGCATCCGTCGAGCACCCTCGTGTCTTCGACACGCGCACCCAGCACGTTGAACAACGTCTCACGGAGCCGGTCCGATGTGGGGCGTAGCCCTGCCCAGCGCGGCGAGAACAACCGCCGTCCTTTGAGGGTGCCACCGATCACGCGCATCAGCCCACGCCCGCCAGCCCGAATCGCTCCATCCAGGTGGCGTCGAGACGCGCGAGCACCGGCGCCGAAACGTCGCCTTGCCGTAGCGCCTCGAAAGCCTCACGCCGAGCGGTTTCCATGAGACCGTGGTCGCGGATCAGGTGCGCCACGCGCAGCGTGGGGACGCCCGACTGCCGCGTGCCCAGCATCTCACCCGGACCGCGAAGCAGGAGATCCTGCTCGGCGATCTCGAACCCATCCGACGTCCCGGCCAGCGCCTTGAGACGAGCCCGCGCCATGTCGCTCAACGGTCCCTGATACAGGAGCCGGCAGTAGGATTGGTGCGCGCCGCGGCCGACCCGTCCCCGCAATTGGTGCAACTGCGCCAGCCCGAATCGTTCGGCGTGCTCGACCACCATGACGGCGGCGTTCGGCACGTCGACACCCACCTCGACGACCGTCGTCGCCACCAGCAGCTGCACGTCGCCGGCCTCGAAGCGGCGCATGATGGTGTCGCGTTCCTCGGATTTCATCCGGCCATGCAACAGACCGACAGCGTAGTCGGGAAACAAGGTCGCCAGGGTGTCGGCCATGGCCGTGGCCGCCTTCAGATCGATCTTGGCCGACTCCTCCACCAACGGGTACACTACATAGGCCTGCCGCCCCGCCCGCAACCGGCGCCGGACGAAGTCGTACACCGCCTTCCGTCTCGACTCGGGCTCCACCTTTGTCCGCACGGGCCGACGCCCCGGCGGCAGATCTCGAATGACCGACACGTCGAGATCGCCATAGCTGGTCAGGGCCAGCGTTCGTGGGATCGGCGTCGCCGTCATCACGAGCACATCGGGCTGGCACCCCTTGTCTCGCAGCGTGGCGCGTTGCAGTACGCCGAACCGGTGCTGCTCATCGATCACCACCAGCCCGAGCTCTCGGAACCGGACCTCGCGCTCTACCAGCGCATGGGTGCCGACCACCAAATCGGCCGCGCCGGTCTCGATTGCGGTTACCGCCTCCCGCCTCGCCTTCGCGCCCGCGCTACCGGTGAGCGAGACGACCTGGAATCGCGAGGGAGCGAGGAGCCTCCGGATGGAAAGATGGTGTTGCTCCGCCAACAACTCGGTCGGCGCCATGAAGGCAACCTGGAGCCCGTTCTCCATTGCGACGAGTGCGGCCAGGAGTGCCACAATGGTCTTGCCGCACCCGACGTCACCCTGCAGGAGGCGGTTCATCGGTCGAGGCGAGCACATGTCGTCGACGAGCGCCCGCAAGGCAGTCTTCTGTCCCGGTGTCAGTCTGAACGGCAATACAGCCAGAGCCGCCTGCCGGACCGCATCGTCGACTCGGATCACGCGCGGCTTGCGCTCCTGGCCGCGCGCACGCCGCCGGAGACCGAGCCCAAGCTGAAACAGGAACAGCTCCTCGAGGATGAGCCGCACCTGCGCCGGCGCCCGGAACCGGTCGAGCAGGTCGAGCGCCGTTCCGGGCTCGGGAAAATGCGCGCCCCAGAGGGCATCACGCAGGCCGGGCAATCCATGACGCCCGCGGAGCTTCGGGGGGAGCGGATCCTCCAGCACCGGCGGCAGCTGCCGCAGCACGTCATAGACCAAGCGCCGGAGCTGCTTCGTCGTGAGAGACCCGATGCGTTCGTAAATCGGGACGATGCGGCCGGTGTGCATGCCCTCGTCGTTGTTGCCCTCCCCGCCGTCGACCAGCTCGTACTGCGGGTTCGTCAGCCGGAGACCGCCCGGTTCGCGCCACTCAACCTTGCCGTAGAAAGCGACCCGTTGCCCCGACGAGAACACCTCTTGCAGAAACGGCTGATTCATCCAGACGACGCGGAACATGCCGCCATCGTCCCGAACTAGCATTTCGAACAAGCTGAACCCACGACGTCGGGTTCGGCGCAGCCCGGCGCTGACCACCTCGCCACACAGCGCCGCCATGTCGCCCGGCCGGAGCTCGGCAGACCGTTGGAGCTTGCTCCGATCCTCGAAGCGGATCGGGAATCGATGCAGGAGGTCATCGCACGTGCGCAGCCCGGTGCGGGCCAACTCGGCAGCTCTCCGCGGCCCGACGCCCTTTTGAAACCGCAGCTCCCGCTGCAGTAGCTCGCCGAGAGGGGGGCGTGTGGAATTGGGGCTCACCTCGGACTGCTCCGCCTCGATCCGCCCAGGCGATCACCCGTGCAGCACCTACTGCACGATGACCGCCCGACCCGGCGACAGGCGCAGTTCGGCGATCCGGTACGGGAGCGGAATCGGCTCATCAAGCCTGGTGCCGGTGGGGTGATCGGGTGTCCGCGTGTAGTAGCCCACCAGCTCTTGCAGCACCTGCACCGGCACGGGAACTCCACCTACCGTTACCGCCTCGATGTCGAGCTCGGCCACTCCGTCCCCAGACCGAATCCTGCCACTGGCGGTCACCGGGAGCCGTCCCACGAGATACTGTAGCGGGTCGAGCCAGCCGCGCTCGCGCTGCTCCCGGATATGGTTCAGATCGACGACCGCCTCGGCCGAGACGAGTCCTCCTTCCCCAATTTGCAATTTCGGTTCTGTGAGACCGGTCGGAAGACGCGCCGCTCCTTGGAAGCCGAGGTATGCATTGATCTCGCCTTCCAGCAGCAACGTGATCTGTTCCTGCGGATCTGCCGCGTCAGCGTGTCGGAGAATGGAAACGAGCTTTTCCTCCAGCTTGGCCCCATCGTCGGAGGTGAGCGTATCGGCGGTCTGCATCCCGTTGGCGGCCAAGGTCGCCAGGCCGATACCGCTAGCTGCACCCAGGGCTGCTAGGCGACGGCGCAAAGAGAGCGCTCCCCTCGCGCAACCTGATACCGGTCCGGTGGTCTTGACACTCACGGGTCCAAGTATACCGGCTATGCCGAGCACACCGGGTCCGCGCTCTGGTGCTATCGAGGTGGGGCGGCGCCAGCACACTGTCGATATCGGCGTAGGCCGCCCGAACCGCCTCGGCCGCCTGTACGCGACGGTCGTCCAGTTCGCGGAGCCGGCGGGTCTCTATCTCCTCATCGCTGACCTGCTGGCGTGTCTCCAGACGCTGAATGGCGCGCCGCGATCGATGTCCTCCACCGGAGCGACCGCGCTGGGATCTCGTTGGCGATTGAGCTCCAGCGGCTCGGTCGCATGCCGTTTCGCGCTGACCCGGTTCAGGCACACGTTGACGCCGATGCGGTACAGCAGGTCGACAGAGAGGACTTCGCGCGGATTCGCGTCAGCCCTCTGTGCGCCCGCAGAACGATCTTTTGCGACAGATCGGACCCGTCCTCGTGGTTGCCCACGAAGCGAGAGCAGTGTCGGTAGACCGCACGCCGGTGCAACACGACGAACAGGTCGAAGGCGCCCGGACTCCCGGCGAGACAGCCTAGACCGCTGCCGGGCCACACGTTACATCCCGCGTCCCGTCGCGGCCAGGAGGCGCTGGACCTGCGGGCGTTCCGGGATGGCGGTTCGGGCGCCAAGCGCCCCGCACTTCAACGCCGCGACGGCGTTGGCATACGTCAAGACGTCCTCGGCCTGGGGCCGAGACCCGGCCGCTAACCAGCCGGCGATGAAGCCCCCGCGGAAGACGTCACCCGCGCCCGTCGTGTCGACGACCGGCACGCGGAAACCGGGCGTCTGAATCTCCGCCCCTCCCACGATCGCTAGGCTCCCCTCTGCTCCGAGCGTCGCACAGACCAGGGCCGCTTTGAATCGCCGAGCCATCGCCTCGAGGGCCGAACCGATCCCGGAGACACCCGTGAACGCCTCGGGAAACGATCGGGCCGTGACGATCAAGTCAACTTCCGAGAGCAAGTCTTCGATACCGGGTCGCACCGCTTCCACGTCGATCATGGTCGGCACTCCGGCACGGCGTGCACACGCGGCCGCTCGGGTCGCCGCGGCAGTCTGGTAGCAATCGACCAGCAGGACGCGACCAGAGGTGACCACCTGAGGGCTGACGTCGGCTGCGGCCAGATTGAGCCCAGACGCCCGCCTCCACATGACGGTGCGTCTCCCCTCCCCGTCGACGAGGATCAGCGAGAATGGTTGCGTTGCGGCCACGACTTCGCAGGCGGACAGATCGACCCCGTCTCGCTCGAGCGTCACGCGGGCCAGGCGTCCCCTGGCATCATTCCCAAATCGGCCGACATACCGCGCGCGCCACCCGAGACGGGCGCAGGCGGTCATGGCGGTCGCGGCCTGTCCACCCGGACGCTCGACGAAATCGGCCAGCGGCTGCTTGGTGTCCGGAGCCGGATACTGACCGACGACCGCGATCATGTCGATGGTGTTGAGGCCGAACCCGACGACATCGACTCCGTTGGCAACCACGGGGCCAAGCGCAATCGGCAACTCCACGCCGGGATCGTACCAGACGCG
>JASLOY010000199.1 GCA_030745255.1 Vicinamibacterales bacterium | reverse complement strand
CACCGCCCGTCTTTGCGCCGCGGTCATCTTGCGTCGCTTCCGTCGCTGAACTTTCGTCGCCTGGCCAACCTTCCCCGATGCCTTGCCGCCGGTCAGTGCGGCGATCGCGGCATCGATTCGGCCCAGTTCCTCGAGCAATGTGGCCCTTTTACTCTTCAGTCTTGCTACGATCGCATCCATTCCACAGCACCTTTCACAACTGTGATCGACTCGTCCGACGAGCCACATCAGCGGCCCAAGGAGCCTACCGCCGCGTCACCGACGTGTCAATCGACCGATGGCTGAGTGGCCCCGGTCATAAATACGGTCGCATTCGGCCGCCGACGCATTCCGCCCCGCGGCGTTGCTCGTCAGTCGAATACTGCCGGTATGCTCCCTCCTCGCGCCTTGCGGGGCGGGCGCCTCGACGCCCTCGGTGCGTGACCGTACTTATGACCGGGGCCACTGAGCCAGTGTTCGTGCCGGGGTGCAGTGGTCGCTAACGGCCGGAAACCAAGTAAAAATGGGCATCGGCGACATCTCGCCGCTCGTTCCCAATTAGGCCCCACATGATTTCCATGGTAAAGTGCCAAGATTCTTGGCTTCGCCCTATTCGCCAGGCTTATGCTGTCGAAACGCTACTCCCTTGTCCTCGCAGACCGGTCCTCCGGGACGCTTCATCGCTTCACCGTGGCGGTGCGGCCGACGCTGGCGCTGATAGCCGCCATCCTGGCGCTCCCCCTTGGGTGGACTGCGCACTCGCGCTGGAGTACGGCGTCCCATATCGAGCAACTCCAGCTACACAACGCCACGCTCGCGGTCGAGAACGCCCGCTATCGCTCCGCAAGCACCGAGCTTTCCGGACGCATCGCCGCGCTGCAGCTGGCGATCGTCGAGTTGCGCGACCGCTCGCTCGTCGACCCCCGAGTCCGGCGGGCGATGGGTCGGCTTCCGGACGTTGACGCTAGTGACTTTGCCGCCGCCTCGCTGCGATCCGTGGCGCTGAGTTCACCTACCGAGACCTTCAGCCTGCTGAACGACCTCTTGAACATGCTCGATGCCCAGCTCGCGGTCGCTAGCCATGGGGTCGAGCAACAACAGGCGTTCGCCGCCGCGACGCCATTCAACCTGCCGTCAGACGGTCGTGTCACGGGACGGTTCGGGTACCGGCCGGACCCGTTCACGGGTGAACGCTCGTTCCATCCCGCCATCGACATCTCGACCGGATACGGACAGCCGGTCTATGCCACCGCGAACGGAAGGGTCGATTCGGCGGCCAAGAGCGGCGCCTACGGCAATCTGATCGAGATCGACCACGGCTTCGGTCTCATCACGAGATACGGCCATCTCTCGCAATTCGCGACCTCTGTCGGTGAAGTCGTGGATCGGGGAGACGTCATCGGCTACGTAGGGAACACTGGCCGGGCGACCGGCACACACGTCCATTACGAAGTCTGGGTGAACGGTCGCGCCATGAACCCGTTGCAGCTGGGCACCGAACCCGGCTCGCAGTCTGCAAACTGACCCAGGTAGCCGCGTCCGCCGATTCCCTGCTCAATCTGAGTACTCGACGGTGACCTCGCCTTGACGGGTCCTCACTCGCTTCCCTACAATCGGGAATGCCGTCCCGGATGGCCCCCCTCAGTGCACTACGCGTCCCGCCGTTGATGCCTCCCACCCGTCGCGGGACCCTACCCCCCGTCTCCGGTCCGGACCAACGCCGCCGTGACCGCGCGGACGGGTTGCTGATCTGATGCTGCAGAACGTTCTCAAGAAAGTCTTCGGAACGCAGAACGAACGCGACCTCAAACGGCTCCAGCCGATGGTCGCTGCCATCAACGAGCGAGAATCGACCGTCCGCACCCTCAGCGATGCCGACCTTCGGGGACGCACCGCCACGCTCCGCGAACGAGCGAACCAGGGTGAATTGCTCGACGACCTGCTTCCAGACGCCTTCGCGGTCGTTCGTGAGGCGGGCCGTCGCGTCCTCAACATGCGGCACTTCGACGTGCAGTTGATCGGCGGCATGGTCCTGCACCAGGGCAAGATCGCCGAGATGAAGACCGGCGAGGGCAAGACCCTCGTGGCCACGCTGGCAGCCTACCTGAACGCCCTTGGCGGCGATGGCGTGCACGTCGTCACGGTGAACGACTACCTGGCGCGGCGCGACGCGGAGTGGATGGGCCGACTGTACCGGTACCTCGGCATGACGGTCGGTGTCATTCAGCACGACATGCGGGACCCCGACCGGCAGGCCGCCTACGCCTCAGACCTGACATACGGGACCAACAACGAGTTCGGCTTCGACTACCTGCGCGACAACATGAAGTTCGACCTGTCGCAGTTCGTGCAGCGCGGGCATCACTTCGTCATTGTCGATGAGGTCGACAGCATCCTGATCGACGAGGCTCGGACGCCTTTGATCATCTCGGGACCGGCCGAACAGTCGACGGAGCTGTATTACGAAGTCGACCGGCTCATCCCTCGTCTCAAACCGGGCGCGGTCACCCAGGGCGACGTGAAGGCTGAAGACCGCGAGGCGCTCGAAGCCACCGGAGACTTCCTGAAGGACGAAAAACACAAGACCGTGACGTTGACCGAGAGCGGCATGGCGAAGGCGGAGCAGCTCCTCGGTGCACGACTCAACCCGGGCGGACTGTATGACCCCGCCAATATGCCGCTGTTGCACCACATCAATCAAGCACTCCGAGCGCACTCGCTCTTCAAGCGTGATGTCGAGTACATGGTCAAGGATGGCCAGGTGGTCATCGTCGATGAGTTCACGGGCCGCCTCATGCCTGGACGCCGCTGGAGTGACGGGCTGCACCAGGCGGTGGAGGCGAAGGAAAAGGTCAAGATCGAACGGGAGAACCAGACCCTCGCGACCGTCACCTTTCAGAACTACTTCCGGAAGTACGACAAGCTGTCCGGAATGACCGGCACGGCCGACACCGAAGCCCCGGAGTTCAACAAGATCTACAAGCTCGACGTCATGGTCATCCCGACCAATCGCGACCTTGTCCGGGTCGAAGAGCCGGACTCCATCTACCGCACCCAGCGCGAGAAATACGACGCGATCGTCGACGACATCACCGAGCAGCAGGAGGCGGGCCGGCCGGTCCTCACGGGCACCATCTCGATCGAAAAATCCGAGCGGCTGTCTGGCCTGCTCAAGCGCCGCGGCGTCAAGCACGTTGTGCTCAACGCCAAGTATCACGCGCAGGAAGCAGAGATCGTCGCTCAGGCGGGCCGCAAGGGGACGGTAACCATCGCGACCAACATGGCGGGTCGCGGCACTGATATCGTGCTCGGGGGCAACGCCGAGTACATGTCACGACAACAGGCGCTTGCCGAAGAAGTCGCCGATCGTCTGCCGAAAGAGGAAGCCAAGTTCGTCGACGACGAGGAGTTCGTCTACTTCTACCACCTGGAGCATTTCTACCGCGTGCCGCGGCCCGACTGGGAGCGTATCTTCACGACGTTTTCAGCGCAGACCGCTGCTGAGCACGAAGAGGTGGTCGAAGCCGGGGGGTTGCACATCGTTGGCACCGAACGGCACGAATCACGGCGAATCGACAACCAGCTCCGCGGACGCGCGGGACGCCAGGGCGACCCTGGGTCCTCGCGGTTCTACCTCTCCCTTGAGGACGACCTGATGCGCATCTTCGGGTCGGGCCGCATCTCTGGCCTCATGGAGAAGCTTGGGATGGAAGAGGGCGTCCCGATCGAGCACGGCATGGTCACACGGGCCATCGAACGGGCGCAGAAGCAGGTCGAGGCGCAACACTTCTCCGTACGGAAGCACCTGCTCGAGTACGACGACGTCATGAACAAGCAGCGGGAGAACGTCTACACGCTGCGACGCGAAGTCCTCGATGGCCAGATTCACCTCTCCGACGACGAAATTGTCGGAAGTCGCCAATACCTGCTCAGCCTGGCCGAAGACCTCGTCGATCAGGAGGTGGAAGCCAGCTGCGGCCGCAACGTGGACCCCGAGGAATGGGACGTCGAGGTGCTGAAACGATCGGTCGGCGAACTGGCCGGTCTTCCTCCAGAGCCGCTCGAAGGGCTCGACCTCGACGACAAGAGCCCAGACGAGATGCACGACGCGTTGTGGGCAATGGTCAAATCACACTACGAGGAGAAGGAACAGGCGGTCGAAGCCGAGATTCTCCGCCGTGTCGAACGCGATGTCATGCTGCAGATCGTCGACACGCAGTGGAAGGACCACCTCTACAGCCTGGACCACCTCAAGGAAGGCATCGGACTCCGCGGCTACGCCCAGCGTGACCCGCTTGTCGAGTACAAACGAGAGAGCTTCGAGTTATTCCAGGCCATGAAGGAGCGCATCGACCTCGAGATGGTCCGTTATCTGTGGCGGCTGCGCCCAGTCCCGCAGGGCGAGGGCGCCGAGCCCACGCGGCCGGCTCTGCGCCAGCGTGCACCGGTGACTCTCAACGATCCCGGTGCCGCCCCCGCCACCTTTGCGGATGCCCCTGCCTCCGGTCGAGGCCCGCAGCCGGCGCGCACCGGCGGGGACGACGCGGCGGTGCGCACCATGCGACGCGAGTCCCCCAAGATCGGGCGGAACGCGCCGTGTCCGTGCGGTAGTGGAAAGAAATATAAGAAATGCCATGGGGCCTGATATGAAGCTGGATACCGAGACGACAGCGACGCGCTTTGCCGCGACCGAGATCGCGGTCGCGTTGACGTTCGACGATGTGCTGCTCGTTCCGCGACACTCCGAGGTCCTACCAAGCGACGTCGAGGTTACGACGCGAGTCACCCGCAACATCACCCTCAGCGTGCCGATCATCAGCGCCGCGATGGACACCGTCACCGAATCGCGTCTCGCGATCGCGATGGCACAGCTGGGCGGGGTGGGGATCGTGCACAAGAACCTGTCGATTGAGGATCAGGCGTCGGAAGTCGACCGTGTGAAACGCTCAGAGAGCGGGATGATCGTCAACCCCATCACCCTTTCTCCCAACGGCCGGATCCACGAGGCCCTCGCGCTGATGCGAAAATACCGCATCTCGGGTGTGCCCATCACCGAAGACGGCAGCACCGAAGGCAAGCTGGTCGGAATCCTCACGAACCGCGACCTGCGGTTCGAAGGCAACCTCGACCGGCCGATTGCCGACGTGATGACACGCGAGAATCTGATCACGGTGCCGGTCGGCACGACGCTGCAAGATGCCGAGACCATCCTGCATACCCACCGCGTCGAAAAGCTGCTGGTCGTCGACCAGGACTTCATGCTCAAAGGCCTCATCACGGTCAAAGACATCCAGAAGGTAATCACCTACCCGACGGCATCCAAGGACGAGCTTGGCCGGCTGCGGGTCGGCGCAGCGGTCGGCGTCGCCAAGGACACCGAGGAGCGGGCCGACGCGCTGATTGCCGTCGGCGTCGACCTGCTCGTGGTCGATACGGCCCACGGTCACTCCCATGGGGTCCTGAAGATGGTGCGACGGCTTCGCAAACGCTTTCCGAGCATCGACCTCGTCGCCGGTAACGTCGCGACCGCCGAGGGCACCGAGGCGCTGATTGATCTCGGCGTCGACGGCGTGAAGGTCGGCATCGGCTCTGGCTCGATCTGTACGACCCGGGTCATCGCCGGTATCGGGATGCCGATGATCTCGGCGTTGGCCGAATGTGCAGCAGTGGCCAGCCGGCGGGGGATCCCGATAATTGCCGACGGAGGTGTGCGCTATTCGGGTGACATCACCAAAGCCCTCGCGGTCGGAGCAAGCACTGTGATGATCGGCAGCCTGTTCGCCGGCACGGACGAGAGTCCAGGCGAGTTGATCTTGTATCAGGGCCGCAGCTTCAAGGAATATCGCGGGATGGGCTCGATCGGCGCAATGCGAGCCGGCAGCCGCGATCGGTATTTCCAGGAAGATTTCGATCTAGCCAGCCCGATAGAAGATGGTGAAAAGCTGGTGCCCGAAGGCATCGAGGGCCGCGTCCCGCACAAGGGGTCGGTCGGCGCGATGATTCACCAGCTGGTCGGCGGTCTCCGTGCCGGGATGGGCTATTGCGGGTGCGGCACAATCCCAGACCTGCAGCACGACGCGCGCCTGGTTCGCATCACACCGGCCGGCATGCGTGAGAGCCACGTGCACGACGTGGTCATCACAAAGGAAGCCCCCAACTACCGCTCCGAGTAGGTCCCCCTTCGATCACCAGTTCCCGTGTGTCGTCCCCCTGGTCGCTGATCCGGA
This sequence comes from Vicinamibacterales bacterium, assembly GCA_030745255.1. GTDB lineage: Bacteria > Acidobacteriota > Vicinamibacteria > Vicinamibacterales > UBA8438 > NP936. Next base: position 503 of record JASLOY010000199.1, on the reverse strand, counting down.
CCGACACGGCCCCCGCCATCGATCGCGGCAGACGATCGGCCCACTCGATGCACACCAGCCCGCCCCCGTCGGCAAGCTCCTCGAGACCGAGGTCCTCGACATCGGCTGGCTCCAACCGATACAGGTCCACGTGAGACACGCCGCCGTCGCCACCATACTGCTGGATCACGGTAAACGTGGGACTGCTGACCTCCTCGGGGTCGATGCCAACGCCGACTACAAAACCGCGTACGAAAGCGGTCTTTCCTGCACCCAGCTCGCCATAGAGCAAGACCACCGTACCCGGGGCCAACCGCCGGGCCAGCGACGCGGCTACCCCGGCCGTCTCCGCCTCGGAATGGGTCAGGTAGCGCTCGGCCACACTGTGTCGTCCGGGTCGCCCGTGTAGTCCGCGACCGAGACCCGGTACGTGCGGTTCACCTGCTCCTGCAGGTCGAGCACCGCCATCATCGTCCGGTCCCACGCTTCCTCGTGACGACGCGCCTCCCAGGTCCCGAAGTTCC
>JASLOY010000198.1 GCA_030745255.1 Vicinamibacterales bacterium | reverse complement strand
TCGGGAGGCATTCGAGCAGGCCACACGACACGCGGAGCTGCCGCAGGCGCGCTTCCGTCCCGACGATGAGTGTGGGCTGGACGCCATCGATGCCGCGCTGACGGTCTTCGAGGACGCCGCGCCCCGGATCAAGCGGCGGGTGCTCCAGGCGGCCGCGGCGTGCATCGCCGCCGACCAGACGGTCACGACTGCGGAGGCGGAACTGCTGAGAGCGATCTCTGCGTCGCTAGGCTGCCCCATGCCTCCGCTCCTGTCTCCATGAGATGCCCGCCCGACCATCGATTCGTCCGGAACGCGGCTGCGACGACGGCCATATGGCCGAAGGTAACAGCTCTCGGCCTCGCTGGCCGATGATCGGTTATCACCCTAACCTGCTGATAACCGAAGAAGCGCCAGAACGTAGCCGAAAACAAGGGCTCGATGGGTTCGCAGAGAGGCGAACGGAAGGTCGAAATATGACCGTCTTGTGGCAACCGATCGCCAGATCGGGCCCTGAAAGCCGAGGCTCGCGATCAGCGGCTACGCACGCCGAAGGTCGTGATCGTCGACCCCGTCCGTCGAAGACCGGGATCCCGGCCTCAAGAACCTTTGTCGGGGCTCGGCCTTCCTGGTGAAGCGGCGCGATCTCGGCCCATTCTCACTTTCGGACCGGACGGAAGAAACCGGAGCTCCTCACTCTGTGACGCGCGTCATGCATCAGACTGACCCGGGGGCGCATTTGGTGTCGGCGGGGCGGCCAGGCCGTGGCGCTCGAGACGGCGGTAGAACGCTCGCCGGCTGAGGCCCAGCATCCGAGCCGCGGCCGCCTTATTGCCGCCCGTCTGCTTCAACGCCCGCTCGACGTGCTCGCGCTCGATCTCCTTCAACGAGCCTGCATCCGATGCCGCCTGTGCCGCGGGAGCGCTCGGCCCGGCCGGAGCGCTCACGCCGGTCATCGGCGCTGCCAACGGCCGTACCGCTCTCGCCGATTGCTGCGCAAGGCTGTCAGACAGCTCGCGCTCGGTGACCAGATCGCCGGACGCCAGCATGCACGCCCGCTCGATGACATTCTTGAGCTCACGGACATTACCGTCCCAGGGCGCCGAGACGAGTAGCCGTTCGGCGGCCGGCGTCACACCGACGAGTGGCTTGCGAAAGCGCTTGGCAAGCTCTCTCACGAACGCCGCCGTCAGATACGGAATATCCTCGGAGCGCTCACGCAGCGGCGGGAGGCGGATCTCAACGATGTTCAAGCGATAGTACAGGTCGCTGCGAAACTGCCCACGCTGCACCTCCTCCACGAGATCGCGGTTGGTCGCCGCAATCACGCGCACGTCGACCTTGCGCTGGTCGAGCGAACCGACCCGCTGCACTTCCCCGACCTCCAGCGTCCGCAGCAGTTTGGCTTGCAGGGCCGCTGGCAGCTCTCCCACCTCGTCCATAAACAGCGTGCCACCGTTGGCCAGCTCGAACATCCCGACTTTGTTATCCGTCGCACCGGTGAACGCCCCTCGGACGTGGCCGAAGAGCTCGCTCTCGAACAGGGTCTCGACAACCGCCGAGCAGTTGATCGTGATGAACTTGCGGTCGCGTCTCGGCCCGACCTGGTGGAGCGCCCGAGCGACGAGCTCCTTACCCGTGCCGGTCTCACCCGTGATGAGCGCAGTCCGGACGTGCGGCGCGAGGCGGCGGATCAGGTCGAACAGCTCCTGCATCGCTGGGCCGCGGCCGATCATGCCCTGAAAGTTCAGGTGCTGTGCTAGGTCGCTCTCAATGGCCAGTCGGTCCCGCAGCTGGGAGACATCGCGCTTGATGTCACCGAGTAGGTCACGCAACCGGTGTAGGTCGAACGGCTTCGTGAGATAGTCGCGGGCGCCAAGCTTGACGGCCTCGACGGCCGAGTCGATCGTGGCCTGCCCAGACATGATGACGATCTGGGAGGATTGATTCGCGTCGCGGATGGCCTTGATGACTTCGAGACCGCCAACGTCTGGCATCATCAGGTCGACGACCACGAGGTCGATCCTCGCCTGCCCCATCCGTTCGAGTGCCTCCCGCCCACCGCCGCAAGTAAGGACTTCGTACCCCTCACGCCTGGCGACGCGACCGAGCATCGACAGGACCGCTGAATCGTCATCGACGACCAGGACGACCGGCTTGTCGCCGGTCACCTGAGAATCCGAGGTCATCGCGCCTCCCGCCTGGATTCCGGCACAGAACAGACTAGAGAGAGTCGCCACTATGGCGCCGGTGTGAGCGCTTCATCCGATCTCGGCGTGCGGGCGCACGGTCGAAAGCGTGCGGAAGCGCTCACCGCACAGGGGGTGCGCGCAGGACGGTCGCGGTAACTCATTCATATATAAGACGTTAGCGACGCGCACCGGTTGGCATCCGTCGTGCCTTAGAGAGGGGCATGACGACCAACCGCATCGCCACCATCGCCGCCCTGACCTGCTCGCTGCTGACCGGCTCGGCCGCCCTCGCCACCGCGCAAGAGGCCGCAGCCACCGTCGGCTGGGGCGCCGCCAAGGTCGCCACCACGCAGCCCAAGACCGTGACGCTCGAGATGAGCCCTTTGGGCACCGTCCCCGTCCCCACCACCGAGGGCGACGGGATTCATACCGCCTACTATGCCGGCTACGTCGGCAGCCAGGCCTTCGACTTCGCCTCCACCAGCCTGGCCCTCGGCAAGGGCGCCTTCGAGCACAACCCGGTCATGAGCTTCGTCGGCGCCAGCGGCCCCGGCGGCCTCCTCGTCAAGGCCGTCACCAGCTGGGGCGTCGCCCAGATCGTCAAGAAGATCAGCCGGCGCAATTCCAAGCTCGCCGCCGTCACCATGACCACCCTGACCGCCATGAACACCGCCGCCTCCGTCAACAACCTCGCCAACGCCGCCGCCCTCCGCTAGACAGCGAATTCGTTGCATCGGGACTGGCGGACAGAACGAACAACCAGCAGGCACTGAAGCTTGGGCCAAGCGGCCGGAAATCATTCGGCAGCGGCATGGGCCGAGATCGGAAAACGGCATCGTTGCATTAGGCGCGGTCTCCTGCCCACGACCGCCCCGCCCACGCCTTCAGTTCCTCCGGCGGCACGGGCGGTGAGATGAGAAAACCCTGGAGCAGGTCGGCGCCTAGGGCGTAGAGTGCGTCGCGCTCGGCTTGGGTTTCGACCCCCTCCATGACCACACTCTCGATGCCGAGCTCCTGAGCCAGTTCCACGATGGAGCGGATGATGCGCTGCTTGATGTGATGCTCCTGCACGTTCCGGACGAGCGACATGTCGATCTTGATCAACTCGGGCTCGAGCAGCGCGAAGGTCGATAGCCCCGCGTACCCTGCGCCCATGTCGTCGACGCCGATACGAAAACCGCGCGCCCGGAGCGATTCGATACGCGATCGCATCTTTCCGAAGCTTGAGAGTGCCGCCCGTTCGGTCACCTCGTAGAAGATCCTGCGAGAATGAGGAAGCAGTGGTGTCCCAGGCTCGAGCAGGCGGTCGTCCGAGAGATCATCCGGATGGAGGTTGACGTAGACCAGTGAGTCATCCAGCTGATGTTCGATGTCCTGGGCGACCCTCAGCCGGGCGACCCGCCCGAAGTCGTCCAACCGCCCGAGACGCTGAGCCGCATCGATGAGAAGCTCCGGACTAGACAACCGCTTGTTTTCCGATCGCACCAGAGCTTCGTAGGCGTGGACGGACCCAGTTCTCGCACTGACCACGGGCTGATACGCCATCCAAAGATGTTTCAACGCATGCTCGAACGCCAGTTCGAGAGCGGCTCGATCGCCGAGCTGTTTCTGTCTGTCGCCCAGGAGATCGAGCGCCTCCCGCTTGACGGCGGCCAGGCGTCCCATCTTCGTGGCACGCTCGACCGCCGATACGAGCACCTCGGGCTCGAATGGCTTCGTCAGATACTTGACCGCACCGTACTCAACAGCTTGTGCAGCCGTTTCGACCTCGGGCGCGCCAGTCACCAGCACAACCGGGACGTCGAGATCGCGCCGTCGAACGGTCCGCAGTAGTCGAAGACCATCGACGCCAGGCATCTTGATGTCACTCACGATGACATCGAAGCAACGCTCGCCCAGGAGGCCGAGGGCGTCCAGCCCATTGCTGAGGGCTTCGACCTCGAAGCCGGCTCGCTGGAGATGACGAGCATAGAGGCCCAGCACGCTCTCGTCGTCATCAACGAGCAGGACGTCGCCGATCGACTTCGGTGATGAATGCATCGATGTCACACGCCGGACCGCCGGGCCGCAGCACCGGACGGCGGCACGTCCGCGCCCTCAGACGATGGAAGGCGACACGTCCAGAACCTCCTGGATCTTTGCCTGGAGCGCGGCCTGCGTAAACGGCTTCAACAGGACCGCGTGGGAGGTCGTGTTCAAGCCATCTTTCACAGGTGTCGAGTCGTCCGAGTAGCCGGTGAGAAAGAGCACCTTCGTCTCACTGTGCAGCCGCACGATACGACTCGCGAGTTCGAAGCCATCCATTGCCGGCATGACGACATCGGTGAGCAGCAAGTGGATAGGCGCTTGATGTTGCTCGGCTATCGAGACGGCTTCCTCCCCGTTTCTCGCCTCGAGCGTCGGATATCCGATCCCCATCAACATCCGGAGCATCAGGGTGCGGATAGACGGTTCGTCCTCAACAAGCAGCACGGTGGGCACGGTCTGCGACTCAGCCATCGGCAAGCGTCCTCCCAACTCCGATTCAGGGTCCAGCGTACGCATTCGGGCGACCGCCAGGTATCAGCGCGAGGTACGAGCCGCTGTAGGAGATCGCCGAGGCCACGTAGGGAAGCGCCGACACCAGATAGCCCGCTACGCCAGCAATCCGGGGTAGTCGGCGGCCTTCTGTGCAGGAAGACTTGAGGAAGACGAGCGGTCATGGCAAGAGGTTGATTACTGAAGTCGACCTCACTCACAAGGAGCTAGACCATGACCACTCGAGCCCAGCGTGGCGCGAAGCCCCTCAAGATCGAAGCCATGACATCCTTCCTGCACAACTTGACGTACACAACCCAATCCGGCTCGGCGGAAGAGGGAACCGCTGGGGCGGTGGTGTTGCGACGTCGCACCGTGTTGCTCGCGGCTGACGGGTAGGCGAGCAAGGGCGGCGCGCACGTGGGCGCCAGATGTGCGGGACGGGCTCACTTGTGGGCGCTTCCGCACAGTCGACAGACAGGCGGACAGCATCTGCAGCCGTGAAGAGCGTTTTCATTGGCGTTTGTGGCCATTCCGGAGCCTTTCGACCTGGCATCGAACCTGCTGTAACGGAGGCATGCGGTCGAGCCAGGCCGCACACCTGGTCGGCCGGAGCAGGAGACAGAGACAGGAGACAGGGCAGATGGACACTCAGCTGAACGCCACGGCGACTGAAGGCTCGCCGGAACAGGTTGACGCGACCGGCCTGATGGCTCTCTTCGACGGAGACGTCGAAATGCTGAGTGCGGTCAGCGAAGTGTTTCTCGAGGAGTATCCGTCGCAACTCTCGGCCGTGCGGGTGGCGGTTCAGCACCGCAACGCCCAGGCGCTCGCCCGCAGTTCGCACACGCTAAAGGGCTCGGTGGGGATCTTCGGAGCCGAGGGCGCCTACGAGATGGCCTGCCGCCTCGAATCCTTCGGACGAGAGACCCAGCTGGCAGAGGCGGATCAGACTTTCGCGGACTTGGAGCGACATGTCGTTCGCCTCGGGCAGATTCTCGCCGCGCTACCCTGCTCGGCGGCAGCGTAGCTCGAACGGGCGCGGCGCCGAAACAACCGGCCTCGGCCTCCCGTCGGGTGGCACCGACCCGACGCCCGGACGATTCCCTACAGTCTTTCGCGTCCCGGGCTGATACCAGACATACAGCGGAATACGCTAGAGTAGACGGTCGCACGCTAGTAAGGATGCACCGTTCCTGAGTTGACGCCGTCCTCGGGCGGCGCTCGACTCGGACCACGGATGAACCCTGGTTCGAGGTGCTCATATGCAGCGCCTCGGCGATCTCCCAGCGATGTTCGATGAAGGCGTTGCAGTGCACGTCGCCGAGAGACTCGGTGCTGACGCCCTGGGTTCGTTGGGGTCGCCCGGCATGACGGCCGACGCGGCCCTGTGCCGCTTCCTCGAGACGGGGCAACTACTATCGTTGCGTGAACTCGCCGCGCTCAGCGAGATTGGCTCCCTTCAGTCGAGGCCGGAGGTCGCGTATCCGCAGTCGGCATCGATCATGGGCTTCTTGATTGATGAGTTCGGCATGGACCGCTTCCGCGACACCTTGCGCGCACTGGCCGCCAGCGTTGAACCACGACCGGGGCGCATTCCAACGGTGATTTCAGAGGCTCTGCAGATCTCGATGGCTCAACTCGAGCGCAGGTGGCACGATCACATCAGCGATCTATGCAACTAGCGTGAGTTGGCTTGACTGGGACTTTTCTGATGCCAAGTACAGTGAACTACGACGCCGTCGCGCCGGCGTACGATAGACGCTATGAAACGAACCGCCTTGACGGCGTCGAGGCCGTTCTCCGGCGCTTCATCGGCAAGTCAGAGTGCGCAGACGTTGCCGAAGTGGGCTGTGGCACCGGGCATTGGCTCGCCAAGATTCGGAATCTTGTCCGCAGGGCCGCGGGGCTCGACTTGTCAGCGGAGATGCTGGATCGCGCGCGAATAGCAGCCCCAGATGCGCTTGTCGTTCGCGGTCGCGCGGAGCAGCTGCCGTGGACCACGGGACGTTTCGATCTGCTCTATTGCGTCAATGCGTTACA
>JASLOY010000197.1 GCA_030745255.1 Vicinamibacterales bacterium | reverse complement strand
TGGCTCGGGACACTAGCAGTTCTCGCAACAACCCGAGCCTGCAGGCTTCAGGCTTTTGGCTACAGGCGCTCACCTGGCGAGCGCTGCGAAGCCTTGGGACACCAGCCCACGACCGCGGCGTGCCTGCTGATCACACGGCCGCGGTCAGCACCACTACACCGGCGACCAACAGGACCGTCCCGCCGAGTCGGCCGACCAGCTCACCCTTTGGCAGCACCTTTTCCGCCAGCACGAAGAGGCTGATGACCGCCACCCAGAGCAGGTTCATCACCCCGGCCACGAACAGGAGCGCCATCAGCACCCAGCAGCAACCGACACAATACAGGCCGTGTTCGAGCCCCATTCGCAGCGCGCCGAACCGGCCTTCGCGCCAATGGCCCATCACGAACCCCAGCGGCGAGCGACAGTGCGTGAGACAGACCTGCTTGAGCGAACTGAACTGAAAGATCCCGGCACTCAGCAGCAGCAGACCGCCCAGCACCGGGCTGGTGCCGACCATGGCGGGCGAAAGCAACGCCGTCGTGTGCAGACCCCACTGGGCGACCGTGGCCACGGCGCTGAATGCGGTCCAGGCGAGCAGATACCCGGCCAGAAAGAGACCGGTCGGAGCCAGCGGGTCGTTGCGCTCGCTCCGCTTCCGGTTGGCGGCCGCGACAACGAGGATGAGCGGTGACGCCGAAGGCACCATCATCGCCACCATCATGACGGCCCACATGACGAACAGCAGCGCCAGGTCGACCGCGCCCCACGCTTGCATCTGGGGCATCGCCATGTCGGCACTCATGTCCATGCCAGACATGCCGCGAGCCAGATACAGCAGGTAGACCCAGCCAAGCGCCACCACGACGACGAGACCGGTGGTGACGACCACTCGGTCTCGTCGCAGGACGGTTTCGAGCGTCGTTACCGGCGGCACGTGGCGGTACTCAAGCTATTGGGCAGACGGCGCGAGGCGAGCCGAGTGGCGACGCGCTCAGGCGTTAGACCAGTCGAAGCCGTAGAGGATCCAGTTGGATTTCTCAGCGGCGACCGAGACACCGGCGGCAGCGGCGCTGTAGGAGCCCACGCCGCATTCGCCCCTGGTCCAGATGAAGCCGGTAGGCAGATGCACCTCGGCGAGGTGCTCATCGCCGGTCACCGGGTTCTTGAAGCTCGCGCCGCGGCCTTCGCCGATCCCTTCGGCGCGGAACGTCGTGTTCGGACCGTTGCCCTCAATGGTGATCGCGGCCTTCTCGAGCCCGACGACCTCGAAGGTGGGCCCCAGCAGTTCCCAGGGCATGCCGCCGAGCTGGCCAGTGAAGATCTGGCCAAGTGCGCCAGCCTGTTCGTCGGTCGTCGACGGGTCGACGACGAACGCCGCCTTGCCCCCGCCCTGGTGAATCGCCTTGGGCCAGTCGAAGATGGCCGCGCACTTCACGCCCGTCAGATCGACATCGCCACACGTACCACTATCGACTTTGACCCCGATGAAGGCACGACAGGTGCCGTCTTTCGAATTCGGAAACCCGCCGAAATTGCAGCCGCATCCGAAATCGCAGTTGCAATACTCGTAACCCTGGCCCTTCATGGTCCACTGTGTCGTTGTCACCTAAAGTCCTCCGCAAAGTGCGCATGTCCGCGACCGCGTCGCGGCTCTACTTGAAGCGATCCTAACACTTGTAGCGGGCTGCACCGCGCGCACGTCACGATGCCAGGAATTCGACAAACTCGGGGAACGGACATCGGAAGACTGCTACTTACCGGTTTGCTAAGATCAGGCCCTCACAACCAAAACCAATGGATGGAGAAATGGAATGCCGAGCCTAGAAGGCCTACTGAGTGTGACGCTCCTGTTCTCGCTGGGCGCGGCACAGGCTGCCGCCCAAACCATTGTTCCACCCGGGACATACGCCAGCGCGGCCGATCTCCAGACGGCGCTGTCGGAACAGCCGGCGGGACCGATGGCGGTGGCTCGGATCGAGAACACCGATCTGACCCGGGTGAATCTGATTCACCGCACCATTCCGCAGAATGCGATCATCCACGCCACCGGTTGGGAGGTGCACCACATCACCGCTGGCCGAGCCACGGCGGTGACCGGCGGCCGTGTCGAGCGCTCGACCGGGCCCAACGGCGAACGGGTCGCGAAGATTGTCGATGGCGAGAGCAGGGTGGTCACTGTCGGTGACGTCGTCATCGTTCCGGCCGGAACGCCGCACTGGTATTCCGAGATAGACGGCTCGGTGACGTATCTCGAAATTCGCTACGATCCGGGAAGCAACTAGCCACCAAGCCGGGGACACGACTCGCGCCCCCGCTCCGGCCACAAGCCCGTCCACCCCTGGAGTGAACCGGCTGGGCGACCGAAAAAGCTATAATCGGATGTTCACCAGATGCTCGCGATTGAGCCTCGGCCCTGCCGGGGTGGAAGCAGCTCACCTGTTCGAAGTGGAGGCTACGCAATGAAACGCATCGCACTGCTCGTCCTCGGCGTGGCGGCGTTCTCGTCTGGCGCATATGCGCAGGGCAATCAAGCCACCATTGATCGCGCGCTCGTGGCGGCACCCAACCGTGCCAAGGAAGGCGCCGGTGTCGTCAGCTGGAACAGCAGCGGCAACCGGGTCGTTTTGAAGGAGAGCACAAACGGGATGGTCTGCTACGACCGCTCCGACAACCCGGGCACGCGCCCCTTCGCGGTGCAGTGCACCGACCAGGGCAACCTCGATCGCGTCGAGCAGACCCTGAAGGCGTACGCAGACGGCGGCGACCGGCAAAGTGGGCAAAAGCTCCTCGACGCGATGGAGGAGAACGGGACGCGCATCGCCCCGGTGTTCGGGTCGCTCTGGCACACGGTCAACGCGGACGATGCCGCGGGTGCCGGCGCGCCGCATATTACCATCGCCGTCCCTGGCGCAACGGCCGATTCGCTGGGCATCCCGGCCGGCAACAGCTCGACGCTGATGTGGATCATGGATCCCGGGACGACGACCGCGCACCTGATGTTGCCGGGGCGCTAGAGCGAGACAGCCGCGGGGCACGCTGCCGCCATTCACGGGCCGCCACGGCCCGCGGATGACTAGAGGCCGAGCGTGGTCCGTGCCGCCTTCAGCATTGCAACAAGGGCGGCCCGGGCCTCGTCCGGCGTGCCGACCGGGTCGGGAAACGCCAGCCGCACCGGTCGTGGTCCTTCCGCGGTCACGGCAGACATCTCGAAGCCGTACCGATCTACACCAGTCATGCTCGCAGAGCTGATGTCGGTCGCCTTCGAGAACGCCTTGCAGTAGAGCACCATCGCGTCTGCGTGGTCATCGTTCATGTGGGCGATGACACCGGCGGCCGCGGCCGCGAGCGGGTCAGCCTCGGCGGCGTGCCACTCGGACGCCTCGACCCAGGACATCCGCCCGTACCCCCCGATATAGCGAACCGATTCCACCTGCAACTTCCAGAAGGCGAAGTCGCCAAAGTCCGCGTAACAGGCGGCACTCGGGTGAGTGCCCAGGAACGCGGCTCGCGCGCTCCCGCCGTCTTCCTTGACCCGTGTGCAAGGACCGAGCAGGGTCACGCGACCGTTGGCAAGCGGATCGTCCGCCTCGCGCTCCGCCACCAGCAGCGATCCGCGGGGGTCGCTCTGCAGGTTCTGGGTGTGCTCGGCCATAGTGCTCACCAGAAACACCGGGTTGCCGGCATCGAAGCCGACCGTGACGAACGAGCCGTACGGATAGCCCTCGGGCTCGACCGCGAGCGTGCACAGCGTGCCGGTCGAAATCTGCCCGACCAGGGTCCGCGCCCGCTCGGCATGCGTGGGTGTCGGTATGTTCACGTCGTAGAGCGGTTCGGGTGCGCCCCCGGACGGCCGGGCGTGGGCATCGTTTGTCATGATTACAACAACACTCGCAGCACGTACTTCCCTACCGTCAGCAGCACCGCCATAAGCAGGGTCGTGCGAACCGAATCAATCTCGAAGTCGTCGATCAGCTTGTCCGTCATCCACAGCAGGAACGCATTGATGACCAACCCGAACAGGCCAAAGCTCAGCATCATCGGGATGAACGCGATCAGCGCGATGAGCCAGAACAAGAAGAAGTTCAGCAGACCATAGACGAGCGCGACGATCACCGCCACACCGAATGACTTCACGCGTACGCCGGGCAGTGCCAAAGCCAGCACATACACCAGGCCAGACATCACGAGCACATTGATGATGAGTCCCACCTCGGCATCCTCCCAGCAAGACGTGGCGTGTTCTCATGACGACCGGATGAACGACGCGGGCTTCTTCTCCATCAGCTTCGCGTAGAAGTCGTTTCCCTTGTCGTCAATGACAATGAAGGCGGGGAAATCTTCGACGCGGATCTTCCAGATCGCCTCCATGCCCAGCTCCGGATACTCGTGCACGTCGACCTGCTTGATGCTGTGGTCCGCGAGCCGGGCCGCCGGGCCGCCGATCGAACCCAGATAGAACCCGCCGTGCTTGCCGCACGCCTCGCTCACCTGACGCGACCGGTTCCCCTTGGCCAGCATCACCATGCTTCCGCCGTGGCTCTGGAACAGGTCGACATAGGAGTCCATTCGCCCGGCAGTGGTCGGACCGAACGACCCCGACGCCCGTCCTTCCGGCTTTTTGGCCGGGCCGGCGTAGTAGACCATGTGGTCCTTGAAATACTGCGGCAGGTCCTCGCCCCGGTCGAGCCGTTCCTTCAGCTTGGCATGCGCGATGTCGCGGGCCACGACCATCGGCCCGCTCAGCGACAATCGGGTCGCCACCGGATACTTGCCCAGCTCGGCCAGGATCTCCTTCATTGGCCGATTGAGATCAACGCGCACCACGTCACCGTCGAGCTCGTCGGTCGTCACGTCCGGCAGATACCGAGCCGGGTTCTCCTCGAGCTGCTCGAGAAAGACCCCCTTCCGCGTGATCTTGGCGAGCGCTTGCCGATCGGCCGAACAGGACACACCCAGCCCGACGGGGCAGGATGCGCCGTGGCGCGGCAACCGGATGACGCGGACGTCGTGCGCGAAGTACTTGCCGCCAAACTGCGCGCCGATGCCGATGTTCCGGCAGATATCGAAGATCTGTTGTTCGAGCTCGAGGTCGCGGAACGCGCGGCCATGGTCGTTGCCGGTGGTCGGCAAGGTGTCCAGATAGTGCGTGCTCGCCAGCTTGACGGTCTTGAGCGTGAACTCAGCCGACGGCCCGCCAATGGCCAGCGCCAGATGATAGGGCGGACAGGCCGAGGTGCCGATTGAGCGCATCTTCTCTTCGGCAAAGGCGAGCAACGACGCCGGGTTCAGCAGCGCTTTTGTCTCCTGATACAAGAACGTCTTGTTCGCCGAGCCACCGCCTTTGGCAATGAAGAGCAGCTCGTACTCGTCACCCGGCTCGGCATAGATCTCGATCTGCGCCGGCAGGTTCGACCCGGTGTTCTTCTCGGAGAACATGTCGAGCGGCGCCATCTGCGAATACCGCAGGTTGCACTGGTCGTAGGCGTCGTAGATGCCCTGCGAGAGGACGACGCTGTCATCGCCGCCAGTGAAGACGTTCTCACCCTTGTGGCCGAGCACGATGGCGGTGCCGGTGTCCTGACACCCCGGGAGCACGCGGCCCGAGGCAATATTCGCGTTACGCAGCAGCTCGAGCGCAACGAAACGGTCGTTGCGCGAGGCCTCGGGGTCGTCGAGGATGGATCGCAGCTGCGCCAGATGCGCGGGCCGCAACAGATGCGCGATGTCGTCGAACGCGGTGCGGGCCAGCAGCCGGAGCACCTCGGGATCCACCTCGAGCAGCTCGCGCCCGTCGACCGAAACCGTGCTCACGCCCTCGGCCGTCAGCTTGCGATAGGGCGTGTCGTCCGGGCCCCGCTCGAAAAGAGGCTGGTAGCGAAAATCAGTCATGACCCGTGTCCAGCGTCACCCCTTCGCGATGTTGATCGTCTGGGTCTCGGTGAAGCCCAGCAGTCCCCACGGACCGTTCTCGACCCCGATGCCAGACCATTTGGCCCCGCCGAACGGCGCGTGAGGCAGCACATTCAAGTGCTGGTTCACCCATGCGGTACCGCACTCGAGCCGGTGTGCCACCGCTTCCGCCCGCCCGCTGTCAGCGGACCAGACCGACCCGCTCAGCCCGAAGTGGGTCGCGTTGGCGCGCTCGATTGCGTCTTCGAGATCGGCGTAGGGCAGGACCGGCAGCACCGGTCCGAACTGTTCCTCGTCGACCAGGCGCGTACCGTCCTTCAGACCGCCGACGATCGTCGGCGCATAGAAATACCCGCTCTCGCCCACGCGATGCCCCCCGGTCACCACTGTGGCGCCCGTTCGCTTCGCATCATCGACCAGCTCCTGGACGCGCTCGAACTGCGGCCGGTTGTTGAGCGGCCCCATCTGGCTGTCGGCCTCGAGTCCGTCGCCCACCTTCACACCCTGGGCTATGTCGCCGAGCTCGGCCAGCATCGGCTCGTAGAGCGACTCGGGCACGTAGACCCGCTTGATCGCGCTGCACACCTGCCCACAGTTCTCGAACGCCCCCCAGAAGAGGCGCTTGGCCATCCCCGGCAGGTCGACGTCGTCCAGCACGATGGCCGGATCGTTGCCACCGAGCTCCAACGTCACCCGCTTCAGGTCGGGCGCGGCGGAAGCGGCGACCAGATAGGAAATCACTACTGGGCCGATGGCTTCGACACATCTCAGGACGGCAGCACGGCCCCCACGATTGCCGCGTCTACCTGGGACGGCGGCGGGTCGATTGACACATGGTGGG
>JASLOY010000196.1 GCA_030745255.1 Vicinamibacterales bacterium | reverse complement strand
CCGCATTAAGCGTTCCCTCTCCCTCGCCGGTGCAACAGCCGTGTCGCGGCGGTCAGGCAGAACCCTGATTGGCCGCGACCAGTCTGTGGTATTCCGCGACGAGCGCGGGACCGTCGCGGTAGTGCTCGATCGTCAGGAAACGATCCAGGGGCGTCCGTCCGACATGCTCGACAAGGACATACTCATGCGCTCCGGGCATGTCGTGCGCATCCTCGATCACACCGTTAATCCGACGCGTCGCGCTGACGTGCAGCTCCGTCGCCCGCCCGAGCGGCAGCGCGTCCACGTAGGACACGATCGGCACGCCCAGATTGGCTGCAGAAATCATGGCGTGGCTGACGTCGAACAGCAGCTCGAGGCCGAGGTCTTCGACGATGCGCGTAATGAAGCTGGGTTCGCAGACCATGTCGTACGCACCGGTCTGAAAGTAGTTCAGGTTCTCGATCTTCAGACTGCCGCCGAATCTCCCGCGCAGGAACGCGACATTCCGCTTGGCCTGCCGCAGGTATGTCGCTTCATCGAGACGGCCACTCACGGGGACATACCGCGGGAAGCCGGCAGCGGACTGCGCGAGGCCATACTCACTCCACGCTGGTCCGAGGTCACACGCGAACGAGTGGAAGCGCCCGGACGCGAGTGCCGCGAGATACCCTGCGTCCGCAAGCCGCTCCGGCAGCTGGGAGTCGGCGATGCTCGTCGAGCACTCCAGGAACTGTGTCTTCCCTCCGAAGCGCTCGTCTGAGGGAGCCTTGAAGCCAACCGCAGCGACGAGCGGCAACAGGGCGTCGCTGTGTCGCCGGAATGCATCACTGAGTGGGGCGCACAGCCGAAGGTGCGCCATCGTTACTCCCACGCCTCCTTGCGTAAGCCGAAACGCTCGATCACGAGATCATCGAGGCCGCACGTGAAGAAGGTCCGCAGGGCATCGCTGGGCGAGCAGACGATGGGCTCACCCTGAATGTTGAAGCTGGTGTTCAGGACTAGCGGAACGCCAGTCAAGTGGTGGAACCGGTCAAGTAGTGCCCAGAAGAGGGGATCCTGTCTACTGGACACCGTCTGAAGGCGCGATGTCCCGTCGACATGTGTCACGGCGGGAATTGTGTCGCGCTTGTCTGCCCGCACGCGAAGCACCTTCTCCATGTACGGCACTTCGCAGGCGTCTCCGAAGTAGTCGCCCGCGCACTCAGCCAGAATGGCCGGAGCGAAGGGACGAAAGGCTTCACGATACTTCACGGCCTGATTGACCCGATCCTTCATATCTGGCAACCGTGGGTCGGCCAGGATACTGCGGTGGCCGAGCGCTCGCTGACCGAATTCGAGTCCGCCCTGGAACCACCCCACAATGCGTCCGTCCGCGATGCGCCCTGCCGCGTAGTCGGCCGGATCGTCGAGCTCCCGATAGGTCAGGCGGTACTTCTCCAGCTCCGCCTTGACCTCGGTATCGCTGTAGGACGGACCGAGAGCGTTGCTGCCCAGCCGCCAGGCGCATCCATCGGTGCCTGCATGAGCCACCGTCAGCGCCGCGCCCAAGCTCGTGCCCATGTCCTCTGGGGCCGGCGGCACGAACACCCGCTCGAAAGGCGTTTCCGCGGCAATCTTGCCGTTCGCGAGGCAGTTCAAGGCGACACCACCCGACAGGCAGAGATTCGTGGACCCAGTGAGGCGATGCAGACGCCGGCCGAGATGAAACACGGCACGCTCGAGCGTGGCCTGTGCCGCCGCGGCGATATCGGCACCGCGCTGATCCAGCTCCGCGCCGACTGGAAAAGGCGGTCCAAGCAAGTGTTCGAGGCGCGGGTGGAAGTGCGTCCGGCGGGAAAACAGATAATACTGAAAGTACGTCAAGTCGATCTGGAACAGGCCGTCATCCGTGCAGCGCACCAACTCGTCCATCGACGACTGGTAGCGCCCGGGGTCTCCATACGCGCTAGCACCCATCACCTTCCATTCGTCGCTGTCCGGACGAAAGCCGAGAAACTGCGTGAGTGTCTCGTAGAACATCCCCAGACTGTGCGGAAACTCCACGGTCTCGAGCGTCCGGATGCGACCTCCCTCGCCCAATGCCAAGGCCGTCGTCACCTTCTCCCCGAAGCCATCGATAGAGAGGATCGCCGCACGATCGAACGGCGACGCGAAGAAGGCGAGGGCGGCGTGCGCCAGGTGATGATCGACGTATTCGATCTGAATCTTGGCAGCTCCGACATCGAGAGCCTGCCTGATGCGAGCATCCCGCGGCGCGGCATCGCCGTTCAGCAACGCATACAGCTGCCCCGGCTGCCGATACAGCATCTCAGGAAAAAAGCGAACACTCTCGAAGCTTCCGGAACCCAGGCGCTCCATGTTGTGCAATGGATTCCAGCCCACGGCGACCACCGACACATCCTTTGCCGCGACACCGGCCTGTCGAAGACAGGTCTGGATGGCATTGATCGGGAAGCGCCGCGTGCGCTTCTCGCGGATAAGGCGCTCCTCGGCCACGGCAGCCTGAACCTGGCCATCGATCACCAGCGCTGCCGACGTATCGACCCCGTCGTTGGTCAGTCCAAGGATGACTCCGGGTCTCTTCGTCACGAGGCGCGTATCACCTGCTTCAACACGAGAAACGCTTCGGCGAACTCGAGCCCTGCCTCCATGCCACGGAACCGGGCATGGCACTCGAGACCCAGCTCGGAGCGGGGATGAGGATAGGGCCGCATCTCCTCCTCGTAACAACTCATGGCCTGGATCTTCGCCGGCAGATACCGACCGATGTCGACGTAGTGGTTGGGTAGGAACCCACGGCTCGGCCCAGGCACCTCGTAGGCATGAACCGTATCGACGCCGCGGCACGCAACTCGGCAGGCACTTGCGACAGCCCTATGATCCTGGTCGGAATCGCCGGCACTAGGCACCAACATGGTGTCGGGTGCGACGGTCTTGACCACCTCTTCGATCGCAACGATGACGTCGATAAGCGGCGCGTCAAGCCGCTCATCAGGCAAGTCACCGTAGAAGACCCGCTCGATCCCGAGAAGCTCCGCCGCCGCCTCGGCCGCTTGCTTCGTTTGGTCGATGTAGGCTTGATCCTCGCGGTGGTCGACCACGCGGTTGGCTACGATCTGAAGAAACACACGGTTACCGTCTGCACGCAGGTGTTGAATCGTGCCTCCGCAGCCCAACACCTCGTCATCGGCATGTGGCGCAACGACGAGGACGCTGCGCCCACCTCCCTCGGGTACCGATCTCACGTCAGGCACTCACCGACGCGAACGCCCTCCCTCGTCGCGAACTCGGCCGCGGGCCACTCGTCGTGACCGTGCCACTGCACGGACGTAAGCCAGAGCGTGCCTTCTCCTGTCCCCACCAAAATGCCGCGCTCAGCGTCGATGTCGAGGATAGCACCGGCCTCCGCGCCGTCTGCTGGCATGCCGGGTTTCGCGCGCCAGACGACCAGCTTGCCATCCCGCCAGAAGGTGAACGCGCCGGGGAACGGATGGGTCAGCGCCCGAACCCAGTCATACAGATGGTGCGCCGACCGATCCCAGTCGATAAGACCGTCTTGCGGAGTCCGCCGAGGCCACGTATCCGAACGACGTGGATCCTGGCGAACACGTGGCGCCGTTCCAGCCTCGAGCTGTGGGTGGTATATGCGCACTAGTTGTTCGGCCGCGTCGACCGATTTGGCGTAGACCTCCGTGGCCGAGTCGTCCGGCTGTATCGCAAACGTCGACTGCCCGATGAGATCGCCGTCGTCCGGCCCGGCCGAGAGATGGAACAGACTCATGCCGCTCTTGCGGAGACCGAAGATGATCGACCAAGGAACCGGTGCGCGACCTCGGTGTCGAGGCAGAAGCGAACAGTGCATGCCCACGCAGCCGTCGGTGGGAGTCTCGAGGAGGGGCTTCGACAGGATTTGCGACCAGCCAATCTCATAGGCAAGCACCGGTCGCAGTGAGCGGATTCGCTCGATCACCTCAGGGGCGTTTATGTCATCCACAAATTCAACCGGAAGCGAGCGGTCGAGAAACGGGCGAAACGAGCGGAACGCGACCGCCTCCTTCGCGCGCGCCTCTGTAAGCGTGAAAATTCCGACGACGCGCGCGTCCAGTTCGAGAAGGGCTTCGAGACAGCGCCAACCGATTTCTTCAGTGCCGATGAAGACCACGCCAGGTCGACTCATGCCAGGTCGTCCCGGTGGAGGATTTGCCCCGCATGCAAGGGCAGTCTCGCGGTTCGCCCTGTCACCTCTTCCAGCGCACTCGCAGGAATGCCCGTGCCGGGACGGAGCTCGAACAGGTCTGCTGGCGACAGGCTCTCCCCGGCCTCTAGGTTACGCCGTACCGCCACACTCCGTCGGATCGCGTTTAATAACGTCCGCTCGGACGAGGTGACCTGACGCTCGGGACATCCGAGGGAGGCCAGAACGCGCCGGCTGCCCTCGACGAGCGTGCGCAACTCGCCGGGCAGGATCGAGATGCCGTTGTCGCCACCGGGCAGGCTCCGATCGATCGTAAAGTGCTTTTCGAGCACCACCGCACCAAGCGCGACCGCCGCAAGCGTGATCTCCACGCCGGCTGTGTGGTCCGAGAAGCCAACAGGACACCCATATCGTTCGGCCATGGCCGGGATGACCTGCAGGTTGGCTTCCTCATCACTGGCCGGATAGGCAGCCGTGCAGTGCAGAAGTAACAAGCCCGCCGTGGAAGCCTCGCGGATCGTCTCGACGGCGGCGTCGATCTCGTCCCAGGTCGACGCACCCGTGGACAACAGCACCGGGCGGTCCTTCGCCGCAACGTATCGGAGGAACGGCCGGTTGGTGAGATCGCCTGAAGCTATCTTGAAGGCCGGCACACCGAGCGCCGCCAGCCGGTCGACGCTCGTGCGGTCGAATGGCGTCGCGAGAAACACCACGTCCTTTGCCCGACAGCGGCCAGCGAGCTCCGCCCACGCCTCATCCGGCAGCTCCTCCCGCGCAAATACGTCGTAGCTGGGATCCGCGGCCGAGATCCACTCAGAGGTATGGTACACCTGGAACTTCGCGACACCGGCACCTGCGTCCGCTACGGCGTCAATCAGCCGCCGCGCGAGTGCCAGGTCGCCGTTGTGGTTGCCGCCGAGCTCGGCGATCACGATCGGCAGCGGTAGGCCGAACCACGAAGCCGGATTCTGTGCGTCGGCCACGAGCGGTGTCATCGTCGGTGTCGCGTCGCGATCCTGCGCACGGCTGCGATCACGTCCATCACGTCGGCATCCTGCATGCTCGGAGAGATCGGCAGATTGACGATTCGCTCGTAGATACGCTGCGCGTTTGGAAAGTCCTCGGGCCGCAGGTCAAGGCGCTCGCGGTAGTGCGTGTGCAGGTGTAGCGGGATGTAGAGCACGCTGGTGCCAATGTTCTCGCGGCGCAGCTCCTCAATGAACGCGTTGCGATCGATCGTGAGCCCCTCGTACTCGACAAGGATCGGATACAGGTGCCAGGCGTGGCGTCCACCCGGCACGACCTCCGGAATCGTCATCTCCGGCACATCGGCGAGGCCCTCCCCATAGAGGGAGGCAAAGTGGGCGCGCCGGGCGATTGCCGCCTCGAGCCGGGCAAGCTGGTGGATCCCCAGCGCCGCCTGCAGGTCCATCATGTTGTACTTGTAGCCTAGCTCCACGACGTCGTACCACCAGGAGCCCTTTGGGGCGTATCGCTGCCAGATTCGACGGGCGTCGCTGATGCCGTACATCGACAGCACGCGGATGCGCTCGACGAGGTCGGCGTCATCGGACGTGCACATTCCGCCCTCACCCGTCGTCAGGTTCTTGGTCGCATAGAAGCTGAAGCAGGTGACGTCGCTTAGCGCGCCGATCTTGCGGCCGCGGTACTCCGTGCCGACCGCATGGGCGGCATCCTCGACGACGTGGAGGCCGTGGCGCGTCGCGAGGTCATGAATCTCCTCCATCGGGCAGGCCTGTCCGCCGTAGTGCACAGGGATGATCGCCCGCGTTCGGGAGGTGATGTTCGCAGCGATCTGGTCCGGGAGGATGTTGCAGGTAACCGGGTCGCAGTCTACGAGCACCGGTGTGGCGCCAACGTATTGCACGGCGTGCGCCGTCGAAGCAAACGTGAACGTCGAGGTGATCACTTCGTCGCCCTCGCCAATTCCGAGGGCGGCAAGCGCCAGGTGCAGCGCCGCCGTGCAGGAGTGCAGTCCCACGGCGTGACCAGCACCGACGTAGGCGGCAAAGTCCCGCTCGAATCGTTCGGTCTTCGGCCCCTTGGTGATCCATCCGGAATCGAGCGTGTCGAGGATCTCGGCCTTCTCTTCGCGACCGATGAGCGGCGGCGAGAATGGCAGGAAAGTCGTTCGGACCCGGGTCTCGTCGTCGGATTCAGGCAGGGCTGACATTGTAGTGCCTTGGATCCCGGGTGTCGGAGATGCTGCCGGCGACGAGTGCCTGACGGATCTCATGAAGACCGTCCACAATCGATCGCTCCGCGCGGTAGCCGAGCACACGCTCGATCTTCCGGCACGTGACAGCATAGTCGCGCAGGTCGGGGGATTGCGGTACGGTGTCGACCGCCACATCAGGCCAGACCTGGCTGATGAAACTGGGCAGTGCGCCGATCTGGTAGTTCTGCTCATCGGACCCGACGTTGAAGATCTGAGAACCAACCAAGTCGAGCGGCGCATCGAGCGCCAGCCGGTATGCCGTCGCGGCATCGACCACATGGACGAAAGGCCGCCACTGCGCTCCACCGTGGATCGTGATACGCCTGTCGGTCTCGGCACGAAGCGCCAGCGCG
>JASLOY010000195.1 GCA_030745255.1 Vicinamibacterales bacterium | reverse complement strand
CGGCGCGACAGCTTCACCGTTCTGAACAACGAAGCTTTCAGCTTCGTGCTCGACACGTTCCACGACCGGCGTAACGGCATCTTCTTCGGCATCAACCCGATCGGCGGGCGGATGGACGCCCAGATAACCAACGAGCGCGACTTCAACGGCGACTGGAACCCGATCTGGGAAGTGCGGACCGGGCGGTTCGAAGGCGGCTGGTCGTTCGAGGCGGAGATCCCGTTCAAGTCGCTCCGCTATCAACCGGGACGTGACCAGGTCTGGGGCGTGCAGATGAACCGGAACCTGCAGTCGAAGAACGAGCGTGTGTATCTGACGCCGCTGGACCCCGGGCTCTCGTTCGCAGCCATTTTTCAAGTCTCGCAGGCGGCCACGCTGGTCGGTGTCGAGGTTCCGGCTGGCGGCAGGTTGTTAGAGGTGAAGCCGTATGTGATCGGTAACGTCAGCTCGGACGTCGACGGGTCCCGGCGGATCTCGAACGACCTGGCCGGTGACATTGGTCTGGATGTTGTGAAGGTCGGGCTCACTCAGAACCTCACGGCCGACTTCACGTTGAACACCGACTTCGCGCAGGTCGAGGCAGACGAGCAGCAGGTGAACCTGACCCGGTTCAGCCTGTTCTTCCCGGAGAAGCGCGAGTTCTTCTTGGAGAACCAGGGCGTGTTCGCGTTCGGCGGCGCCGGGGGACGGGGGCCGGTTGGCGGGTCCCTCGAGACGCCGATCCTGTTCTACAGTCGGCGGATCGGGCTGAACGCCGGACGCCCGGTGCCGATTGTGGCCGGTGGGCGTCTCACCGGTCGCGCCGGCAAGTTCAGCCTGGGGCTGCTGAACATCCAGACTGACGAGGAGCCGGCCGGCGGGGCACTGAGCACTAACTTCACGGTGGTGCGAGTGAAGCGCGACCTGCTGCGCCGGAGCAGCGTGGGGGCCATCGTCACCCACCGGTCGGCGCTTGCCAACAATCCGGGATCGAACCAGGCCGTCGGCGTCGACGGGACGTTCGCCTTTTATGACAACGTGGCGATCAACACCTACTGGTCGAGAACACGCACGACGGACGACGTAGGTCGGGACAGCAGCTACAAGGGGGAGTTTCGCTACAACGGCGACCGCTACGGAGCGGCGGCCGAGCACCTGTTCATCGACGAGCGGTTCTCGCCAGGGGTCGGCTTCATGCGACGACCCGATCTGCGGAAGAGCTTCGGGTCGCTGCGGTTCAGTCCCAGACCGGCCTCCATCGACTGGATCCGCCGGCTGACGTGGGAAGGCTCCTACGACTACATTACCGACGCGAGGGGCACGGTAGAGACCCGCGAGACAATCGGGTTGTTTCAGATGGAACTGGAGAACAGCGACCGGTTCGAGACTATCGTCACGAACACCTATGACCTGCTGCAGGAGCCGTTCGAGATCGCCTCGGACGTCACGATTCCGATCGGCGGTTACGACTTCTCCAACACCAGAGTCGCATATACGTTCGGGCCGCAGCGCCATCTGGCGGGCACCCTGTCGGTCGAGCGCGGCAGCTTCTACGGCGGCACCAAGACCACGGCCGGGCTCACCGGCGGCTTCGGCCCGTTCGGCAGCGGCCGGATCGAGCTGACACCGCAGTTCTCCTTCGAACCGGGGTTTTCAATCAACCGGGTCGAGCTGCCGCAAGGCCGCTTCACCAGCCAGCAGATCACGACTCGGACCACTTACACCTTCACCCCGACGATGTTCCTGAGCGCACTCATCCAGTACAACTCGAGCAACGACGCCTTGAGCAGCAATGTTCGGCTGCGTTGGGAATATCAACCAGGCAGCGAGCTGTTCGTCGTCTACAACGAGCAGCGCGACACGCTGACCCCGCAGCGCTTCCCCGAGCTCGAAAACCGCGCGTTCATCGTCAAGTTCAACCGGCTGTTTAGGTTTTGAGCACACCCTTGCCGGCTTTGGGCTCTGGGTTTTGGGCTCTGAAGGATGATCTTCTGCCTCCTGCCTTCTTGGGTTCTCGTCCTTGATATATTCCCATATCAGAATATATAGTTTCGCCATGCCGCGCGCAGCCACGAGCTCGGACGTGTTCAATGCGGTTGCCGAACCATGCCGGCGGGCGCTTCTGGACTGTCTGGCAAAGGGCGAGCATCCGGTCGGCACCCTCGTCGAGACCACGCGGTTGGCGCAGCCGTCGGTCTCGAAGCATCTGCGGGTGCTGAAAGAGGTCGGGCTGGTCGCCACCCGGCGCGATGGGCGACAGCGTTTCTATCGGCTCAATGCCGAGGCGATACGACCGATGCACGACTGGGTCACGACATTCGAGCGCTACTTCGACCACCAGCTCGACCGCGTAAAGGATCGCGCCGAGTCCCGGCAGCGAGAGCAAGGACAGCGGCCACCTTCGGGCAGGACGGCGCGGGATACGTCAAACCCGAAGTCAGGGAGAACGCGATGACACTGACCACACCCAACCTCGACGAGATGACCGTGCAAATGGACCGGGAGATCTGCATTCAGGCCAATCTGGCGAACAGCTTCGATGCGCTGGTCGAGCAGATCGGTGCTGAGCACACGGCCCCTGACGGCGCCCCGATGCCTATGACGCTGGAAGCCTGGCCGGGGGGTCGGTGGTTCCGCGACCTCGGCGACGACAACGGGCATCACTGGGGCCACGTCCAGGCGATCAAGCGCCCGACGCTGCTCGAAATCAGCGGACCGTTGTTCATGTCCTATGCCGTCGCCGCCAATGTCCAATACCGCCTGACGGAAGCGGCGGACGGCACACTCCTCACGATGCGATTCAGTGCGCTCGGGCTGATTCCCGACGAGCACCGCCAGGGGATGGAGGGAGGCTGGATGCACCTGATGCACCAGGTGAAGACGGCCGCCGAGGGGAAGTCACGCTGAGGAGAGTCTTGACGAAGGCCACAAGGAGGCTTCGATGGCACACACAGCCACATCGCTTACCGCCCTGTATCAAACCACTGACGGCGTCCTGCCGTTCGCGCTCACCGGCGTCACCAACGAGGTCGCGACCACCCGGATCCGTGACGGTCAGGGACCGTCTATCTCCTGGACCCTCGGTCATCTGTTGCACTTTCGCCATCACGTGGTCGGTCTGCTCGGGGGGACGAAGGAGGAATCGTTCGCCTCGTTTGCCAAGGGTGGTGCGACGGACGGCAGCGCCGGGCCGGACATCGCAGAGCTCGAAGCAGCGTGGGAGCGGGTTGGAGCAGCGCTGACCGAGCGGCTCGCGGGCGCCAGCGATGACCAACTGCGACAGCCCTCCGGGGGCGTCGGTCCACATGGCGAGAAGACGGTCCTCGACGAGGTGGTCTTCCTCGCGTGGCACGAGGCGTATCACCTCGGCTCGATCGGTTCCATCCGAACCGCCCTCGGCCTCAGACCGACCGCCGAGCTCGTCATGGAAGCGGCGGGCGCCGCGACGGGCTAGACTCGTTGAGTGGTGCGAATCGGGCCTGGTGAATCAACGTGTGTTCGCGTTCCCATTGCTCTCGCGCTGCTCAGGGAGTCTAGCCCCCGCGCAGCGGGGCCATTGAAGAGTGGTGCCTAGCGAGGCGAGAGCCGACGGCGTCGGGTTGATCTGAGGCGGAGCCTCGCTAGGACTCGTCGGTGAAGTTGATCGTCACCGTCATGCGTGTGTCGACCGGTAGGTCGTTCAGCCGGGTCGCCTGATACTGCCATTGCCGAACCGCCGTGACCGCGGCCCGCGCGAGCTCGGGCTGCACAGGGGTCAGCAGATCGGGGTCGACCGGGGTCAGGACGTTCAACACCTCCACCGACCCGCCGGCGGACACCAGCGTCTCGAGAATCACCTGCCCCTCGGCTCCACTGCCTCGGAGATCTTCCGGATATGCCGGATTCAGGCTGCGCACCTTGACTGGCGGCTGCAATCGGCCGCCTGAAAGGCGCGCCCGCAGCCGCTCCAGTGTCTCCCGGTCCGCCGAGGTCGGCACCGGCACAGCATCGCCTGTGCTGACATTGACCGTCTCCTCGATGGACCCGATCGTCATCGAAAAGTCGCGCCGAACCCGCTGGCTGGCCGCCAATGACACTGTCTCTTCGAGCTCCACGAAGCCGGGCTTCCGTACTCGAACGCTGTAGTCGCCCGGCGGCACGTCCCCGATGAGGAACCGGCCCGCTTCGTCGGTCTGGGCCGTCAACGCCTCCATTTGACGCTTGAAACTCTCCAGGACGTCTTGGTCCTCGAACTCCTGCTTGAGTGCCTCGGCCTTATCCTGTTCTGCTGCCAGCCTGGCCTTGAGCTGGTCCATCCCGACCGGCGAGAGGGTGACCTGCGCGCCAGACCAGGGCGCGCCGGAGGAATCGACCACGGTCCCTTCGAAACTGGCGGAACCAGACTGGGCCAGCATCGCGAGTGGAACAGTGAAACACAACGCTGCGACCGCGACGGCAGCACGCGCGCCTCGCATGAGCGGTTGACGGCGAAGAGACGGATTCATCATGGCGGTGATTCTCCTTTGGAAGCCAGACGAGCGAGCCATGGCCACACCGGGTGACCAGGCCGTTCGCTGTGGCCGCAGGACCTTCGCCAGGTCCAGCAATTGCGTCGCATAGTCGGAACCGTCGACACCGAGACCGAGCACCTCGTCATCGCAGGCCAGCTCGCTGTCGCGGCGCAGACGATGCAGCGCGATCCACGTCAACGGGTTGAACCAGAGGGCGGCGCGCAGCAGTTCGGCGCACATCTGCGTGGCCCAGTCGCCGTGGTGCACATGCGCCAGCTCGTGAGCAAGAACGATGCGCGCGCGATGTCTGGGCCACGCCTGGGCTCCGGCCGGCAGCATGACCTTTGGCCAGATGACACCCCAGGTCGCCAGTATCGTCGGGTGGCGACTCTGCAACAGTTGGACGGGCCGCGACAGTGCGAGATCGACGCCGATCTCGTCGGCCAGTTCGCGCCACGGTCCAGTCATAACGGGGGTCGCTGTCGATCGCAGCCGGCCCAACCGGCCAAGCCCGGCCAGCAGGACCAGGAGCGTCACGCCCATGCCGAATGACCAAACCACGATCAAGGCCAACCTGACATTCGCGCCCCGCCCGTCATGCGTACTGACTTGTGGCGCAGCTATCGTTGACGGCACCGCGGCACCGGTCCGGTCGAGGTGTCCGGTCCGGCCGGCCAACGCAGCAGCGGTGTCACCGCTGGTCTCACCGGCCGGCGCCACGCTCGTGTTCGACCAGATGGCCGCGACCGGCGTGAAGTAGACGGGCAGAGACCACGATGGCGCGACAGCGCCCAGCAGCGGCAGCACGAGCGCGCTCACGACCGCGACCGACAACACCCAGTGCCGTGCCGCGGCCGAGCGATGGCGCAGACACCAAACCAGCGCCAGCGCGATCAGTAACACCAGCGAAACCTTGATCGTCACCTCCAGCAGGAGACTCGGCATGGTCACTGCTCCCCCTCGTCCTGCGCCTTGGCCACCATGTCGGCGATGCGGGCCAGCTCGTCGTCAGAGACCTGCCCGCCATCGGAACCCAGCAGCGCCGCCACCACTTTTTCCGTCGAACCGTCGAAGAAGGTGTCGACCAGGTGCGTCAGCGCCGAGCGGCGCGCGGTGCTCCGTGGCACCTTGGGGCTGTAGACATACCGCAGACCCTCGGCGTCGTGCCGCACATGTCCCTTCTCCTCGAGCACGCGGAGCTGGGTCCGCACGGTGGAGTAGCTGACATCCCCGACCATGTCTTCCATGACCTGGGCGGCCGTCGCGCGACGCCGCCGGTAGAGGATGTCGACGATTTGCCGCTCGCGGCGCGTCAATTTCGAGTGGAGTGATTTAGCCATATGCTATTTTTATAACACATCTGCTATAGAAATAACATTCCTTCGCGTGGCTGTCAACCCCATGCCGTGTCGAGGTGCCTGATGATGGGAGTTCGGCGCCGGCAGCGCAATCTGCCCCAACGACGATAGAGACGATAAGATGGAGCGTCACCACCCTGTGGTCACTCTGTAAGGCAAACCATTCATGCAATTTCCGTCGACCGGACGAACCAGAAGATCCCGTGTGCTGGCGTGTGTCGTGAGTCTCGGCATCGCGGCCGCACCGGCGGTGGCGCAACAGACACGCTCCGGCGAGCAGACCGGCTCCGCGACGGGCGGTTCGCTGACCCTCGGCGCCGACACCCAGTCGCTCACGCCAAGCGAGCTGTACAACGTGGCGCCAACTCGCACTACCCGCCCACCCAGGCTGGACGGTGTCCTCGACGAAGAAGAATGGGCAGCTGCCGCCGTGCTCGACGAGTTCATCCAGCAGGAACCGTCGGAAGGAGACCCGGCTACGGAGCGTACCGTCGTCCGACTGATGTATGACGAGAGCGCGCTCTACATTGGCGTCGAGGCCCTCGACTCGCTCCCCGGCGGCGTCATCGCCACCGAGATGCGGCGCGACTCGCGCCAGCTGCTCGACGAAGACAATTTCCAGATCATTCTCGACACCTTCAACGACAAGCGCTCGGGGTACATGTTCGTGACCAGCCCGCTTGGCGCCAAGCTCGAGCAGCAGGTGTCAGAGGAGGGAGAAGGCGGCTACCGCGCCGTCAGCTCCACCAGCTCGAACATCAACCTGGATTGGGACGGCGTCTGGGACGTGGTGGCGCGGCCGACCGACCAGGGATGGGTCGCCGAGATCGCGATTCCGATGGTGACGATGCGCTTCCCCGAGGCCGACCGGCAGGTCTGGGGCGTCAACTTCATGCGGAACATCCGGCGCAAGAACGAGCAGGTCTTCTGGGCGCCAATCGAAAAGGGGTAT
>JASLOY010000194.1 GCA_030745255.1 Vicinamibacterales bacterium | reverse complement strand
CTGGACGTATGGCGACTCACGACCCGTCAGAAACTACGATGTCAGCCCCGATGGCCAGCGCTTCCTGGTCGGGGTGGGGGAGGAGCCGGAGACCGAGCCACGCCGGCATTTGCGGCTCATCGTCAACTGGGTAGAGGAGCTGAGGGATCGGGTGCCTGGGGGCTGAGGGGTACTCCAGAAGTCAGAAGTCCGAAGGTAGAAGTCAGACAGGGCCGGGATCCTTTCTGAGCTCGATCGAGTCAGAAGGTGGTGATGGTTGACGTTCCCTTCTGGCCGGCGCTGTTGTTCTGGCCCGCGATCGCCGCTGGGCTGGTGGCGGCGTGCCTTGGCATCCTTCGCCATCGCCCGTCCTGGTTGCTGGGAGCCGTAGTTCTGCTCATGCCGGCTTCGCTTTTTCTCACAGCCACGCCGCGCCTTCGCTTTGTTGGCTTTCTGCCGGTGCTATTCCTGCTGGTGGCGCGCCACGCGGTTCAACGTCATGCCAGCCTGGTTGCGGCCGGGTTCGTGATCGCGACAGTCTTGTTTCTGAGCTGGGTGGCCTCGATTGTAGGTGTGCCTATCCTCATCCACCTGCTCGTGGTCGGGGCCGCCTGTGGGGTCGTGGCGGCACGTCGAGTCGGTTGGTGGCTGCCAGTCTACATTGTCGTCGGCCTCGTCGGCGCCTTCGCCGCGGCGCTGCTGAGCTTTGGTGACGCGCCGTTCTTGATGCGGCACTCCTACCTGAATCCCTGGACCCTGTCGGTCGTCGGGGCCGCGCTGCTCGTGAGTGCGGCGCGCGCCGTCGAGTCGACCGTGCACAGCGGCGGCCGGAGCCTGTCACAATAGCGCCCCAATCGGCTCCTGACCCCCGGCGCTATAATCTCCGAGTCGTTACCCTCCACGCAAGGAAGTCAATGCCCTCATTCGATGTCGTCTCGGAAGTCAACATGCAGGAAGTCAGCAACGCCGTGAACCAGGCGACCCGTGAGGTCGACACTCGGTTCGACTTCAAGGGGAAGAACGCGAAGTTCGAGCTGGAAGAATCGTCGATCATGATGCGCGCGCCCGACAAGTTCCAGCTCGGTCAGATGTACGACATCCTCACGGCGAAGCTGGCTCAGCGCAAAGTGAACGTGAAGTGTCTCGAGCGTGAGCCGCCACAGGAGAACGTCGCCGACGCCAGGCAGATCGTGAAAGTCAGGCAGGGGATCGAGACCGAACTGGCGCGGCGGCTGGTGAAGACGGTGAAGCAGACGAAGCTGAAGGTGCAGGTGGCGATTCAGGGCGATCAGTTGCGCGTGTCTGGCAAGAAGCGCGACATTTTGCAGGAGGTCATCGCCCTGCTCAAAGAAGAGAAGGTCGACCTGCCGTTGCAGTTCACCAACTTTCGCGACTGATCTCCAGCCGTTCACGCGTCGGAGCCGAAGCTGATCGGAGCCTGCGGGTGGTTCGGGGTTGCATCCGCCGGGAGATTGCCAGAGGATTGTGCCTGAAGAAGTTGCAGTCGTCTCCTGTCGTGGGGCTGGAAGGTTCCGCTGCGAAGGGATGAAGCCGGGAGGAACAGATGCAGAAAGTCAGACGGCAACGACGGCTCGCGCTCGTGGTGGCGTGTCTTGCGGTCATTGCCTTCGTGGGAGTCGGGCAGGCGATGCTTGGGCGCACGGAGGCGGCGCAAGGCAACATGGTGTTCGGGCCGATGTTCGAGGTCGATCCGCTCTGGCCGAGGCCGTTGCCGAATCACTGGCTGCTCGGCACGACCATCGGCGTCTCGGTCGACAGCCGGGACCACATCTGGATCATTCATCGCGGCGATGCGCTGGCGGCTGGCGAGGTGCCTGCTGCGCAGGACCCGCCGACCGCCGCCGACTGCTGCTTTCCCGCGCCGCCGGTGCTCGAGTTCGATCAGGGCGGCACGCTCGTGGGGTCTTGGGGCGGACCGGGCGAGGGCTACGAGTGGCCGGCGTCGAACCACGGGATCTTCGTCGACCACATGGACAACGTCTGGATCGGCGGCAACGGCGGTCCCGACTCCCACCTGCTGAAGTTCACCCGGTACGGGCAGTTCCTGATGCAGCTCGGACGCTCTGGCGGCAACGCCGGGAGCAACGACCAGGAGAACTTCGGTCGCGTGGCCAAGATCTTCGTGGACCCGAAGGACAACGAGGCGTATATCGCCGACGGCTACCTGAACAAACGGGTCGTGGTGCTCGATGCCGAGACCGGCGCGTTCAAACGTTACTGGGGCGCCTATGGCAACCGACCGGACGACGCCGACCTGGGTCGATATGACCCGAACGCCGAGCCGGCCCAGCAGTTCCGCAACCCGGTGCACTGCGCCGAGCTGTCACTCGACGGGCTGGTCTATGTGTGCGACCGCGTGGGCGACCGCATTCAGGTGTTTCAGAAGGACGGCACGTATGTCGAAGAGCTGTTCGTCGCCAAAGACACGCTGGGTGCCGGGTCGGTCTGGGACATCGCATTCTCGCGCGACGCGGACCAGAAGTACATCTATCTGGCCGACGGCGTGAACGAGAAGGTCTACATCATCGACCGCAAGGAGATGGAGGTCATCTCGAGCTTCGGCGACGGTGGGCGCCAGCCGGGTCAGTTCTACGGTGCACACAGCATCATGACCGACTCGCACGGCAACATCTATGTGACCGAGACCTTCGAAGGCAAGCGTCTGCAGAAGTTCGTCTACAAAGGCGAGGGCGCCATTCGGAGCCCGGATCAAGGCGTCGTCTGGCCGGGAAACTAGGTCGTCGGGCGGGCATCCCGTAAGGGCCGGCGTCGCGACTTCGGTTTACCGGGGTCACAGACCGTCAGTCTGCTCCCTCGTCGCGCCTTGCCAGTCGGGCGCCGCGCTCCGGCGACCGGTGTCTGAATGCGGAGTCATGCTGAGCGCCGCATATTTTCAGCTTGTGCTCTCGGACTTGAGCGCCGCTTCAGTGTTGAAGCTGGCGAAGCCCTCCCATGATCTTCTGACTCCTGACTTCTGTCGAGCACTCTTCAAAACATAGCAATCGGATTCACTGGCGACCCGGTGCCGTTGGGAATCGGTAGCGGCGCGATCGTCACCATGAACTCCCAGCGGTTCCGCGCGGCCGCCGCCGTGGCCAGCGCCTGGAAGTCGGCGCGGTCGAGCACCTGGATGCCCAGGATGGTCAGGGCGAAGTTGTGGAGCGCGAGGCGGGAGATGTCGCCTTCCGGTTGCGGCATGTAGCCCGGGGTCTCCCAACCGGCAATTGCGACGTCCCGCTCGCGTAGCCACGGAATCACCATGTTGTCGAGACCGGCCGACTCCCGACCGGTGTCGAACGGGCCAAGGGCGTCCTGTCTGGCCCACCGGCCCCAACGGATGAGGAACGCATCGCCGGATCCGACCCGCACGCCGGTCCGCTCTTCCCACGCCTCGAGATCCGCGACGGTGATGCGGGTACCCGGCTCCAGATAGGGCACGCCCTTCAGACGCGGGATGTCGTACAGGACGCCCCGGGTTACCAGGCCGTCTTTGACGGTCATGATGGAGTTCTTCAGCGCGCCATCTTCCATCGTCACCAGGCCATCAACGTCGTAGCCGTTCCACATCTTGCCGTCAAAGAAGATGTGGGCGAAGGCATCGAGGTGGGTGGTGCCCGGCCCGTGGATGCAAGGGTAGGCGACCGTATCGCTCGCCGAGGCGCGCGAGGCCCGCACCATCGACCACGCGATGGGGCACGGGTTGTCGAGGCTCTCGTGTTTCTGGGCGTTCGACGCCAGAGATACGGTGAAGCCCTCGCTGACCAGCCCAGCCGCCTCGGCCCGCTTGTCCGGCGTGATCAGGTTGGCTGCGCCCAGCTCGTCGTCGGGTCCCCACCGACCCCAGTTCGACAGCTCGGTTTGCCACCGTTCGTATCGCGCGGCCGTGACGAGCGGAAGTGACGTGTCAGGCTCCTGCGCGGCGGACGGGAAGCTCGTCACGCAGGCGAGCGCAGCGAGGAGCCCGATTGAGTACGCCAGTCTCGCGAACGTCGTCATCGTAGGCGCTCCATTTCGTTGGTGAGAAACGGCGGCATTATACCCGGCTCTCGGGCTACCCGGGGCCCTGCCAGCCGAGGGAAGCAGGAGGGAGGCGAGTGTTCGGTTCGCCCGGCCCGGTCGTTTCACCGTACAGAGATGATCGCCTGCTACAAGGGGCACACTATGGAGATCACACAGACGGTACGGGGCTCGACGACCATCATCCGCTTGCGTGGACGCTGGGTATGCGGCTACGACCTGCGCACCGAGCTCCGAGCGCATATTCAGCGGCTCACCGAGGCCGGGCAGGTTGAGGTCGAGCTGGATCTGGGCGGGGTGACATTTGCAGATTCGACGGTGATGGGGGAGATCGCCTCGACCCACATCACCTTGCAACGGCGTGGAGGGCGGCTGACGCTGCTGAACCCGACACCGCGAATGTTCCGCCTGCTCGCAGTCTCCCGTCTCGCGAGTGTCATCGATATCCGGCACGACGCCGAGTCGCTGACAGCGGCATGGAACGGATCCGCCGTTCCATTTCAGGGCGTCGTCGAACTGAAGACCCCGGCTCCGGCCCTGACCGCAGTCCCAGGTGGTCCCGGTCGTTAGGGCGGTCACGCACCGAAGGCCGGCTGAGTGGGGTCGCGCTCGCTCCGCCCTTCGCGAGGAGGGGGCGTACCGGCAGTATTCGACCCCGCTAGACCGAAGCCCAACGCCGCCCTTGGTGGATTGCATCGGCGGCCGAATGCGACCGTTCGTGTGACCGGGGCCACCTAGCCCCGGCCCCCGTCCCCCCTCGCGTCAGCCGGTTAAGGTCGACCAGCTGACACCCCCCCACAGCTGTAGTCGACAAAGGGCGTGCCTGCCATCGGCACGTCAAGCGCGGCCGTCCGTCCACTTTCCCGGGCGGCGGGGGCAGACAGCATGGCCCTGAGCGCTATAATCAACAGATATAAAATGTGGGGTGTCACGGCGCTTGGCGGCAAGTAAACTGGTTGTTACGCCAGACATGTAGGCCATCGCCGAGGAGCAACGGGTTGGGGGACGACATGCGAATGAGAATCGGGTTGGTGGTCGCGGTCGTGTGCATGCTGTCGTCGTGTGCGGCGGAGGCGCCTACCGGGCCGCCGTTCCGGACGGACACGACCGTCAGGATGCTGATGGCGAACATGGTCGATCCGGCAGCCGATCTGGTGTGGGATGCGGTGGGAACGGTCGTGGACTACGACGGGGAGAATCACTGGGAGCCTGAGACCGAAGAGGAGTGGTTGTCGGTTCGCTATGGCGCGATGTCGATAATCGAGGCCGGCAACCTGCTGATGATGGACTCTCGTGCTATCGACCAGGAGCAATGGATCAGTTTGACGGAGGGGATGATGGACGCGGGCATGCTGGCCTTTCAGGCGGCCGAGTCGGAAGATGCCGACCTGTTGTTCGCCCTCGGTGAGGACGTGTATAACTCCTGCAACAACTGCCACATGCTGTATTGGATCGACGACGAAGACCGCGGTCGTGTCGTCGGTCCCCCGTCGGGTGGGTCAGCTCCGTAACGCGGACCGTACGGTTCGACAACCTCCGTCGGTGCCGGGGAGCGTGGACGACGACGACGACAGCTACGGTCTTTGGTGGCCACCTGAGTAGATCAGGCCAGGGTTTATAAGGTATTGCGTGCTGAATCACGCGCTCGGGCTCTTGTGTGTCCTCGCCTCGGTTGTGTTTGCCGCCGGGATCACCCGTCGCTGGCAGGACTTCGCCGCCCTGCCGGTCGGGCTCGCGGTGGCGGTTCTGTGGCTGCCGCCCGAGCCGGCGGTGGCGGGCGGTCTCGTGGCCCTCGTCACAATGAGCCAGTTGGGGCGACCGGGTTGGCGCATCGTGGGTGCGGTGGGCGCCGGCGCGCTGGCCGGACTTTGGACGGTCTGGCTACGGGGATGGGGCTTGCCGACGTTCCCCGCGCTG
Source organism: Vicinamibacterales bacterium (assembly GCA_030745255.1). Taxonomy (GTDB): domain Bacteria; phylum Acidobacteriota; class Vicinamibacteria; order Vicinamibacterales; family UBA8438; genus NP936. Next base: position 854 of record JASLOY010000194.1, on the reverse strand, counting down.
ATTATGAGCGCCGCGGTGCCGGCGGTGTCCGCGTGGCTGAGCCTGAGACAGCCGTCGTTTGCTCCCGTCCGGATCAGGGAGGATGCCATGTTCGCGGTGGGCGTGCTGGGCCTGGTCGTGGCGGTCGGCCCGACCGTGACGGCGGGTTGGAGCTCGGCAGCGGCGCTGAACGTGTCTCGCGTGGGCGCTGGGGCGACCGGACCGGGACCCTGGCTGTTCGTCGCGGGAGCCGGGGTCATGCTGATTGGCGGTGTGCATTCGCTGTGGAGGCGTCGATAGATCGTGCAGGGATTCCTCGAGAATGGCCTCTTCGCGCTGAGTCAGGTCTTGCGGTTTCCGGTCATCGCGCTGCTGTGGGTGTGCGTGGCGGCGGCGTTGTTCATGGCCGGCGGGTGCGTACTGGAGTATCTGGAACGTCGGCGCGAGCGTCGTGGGTTCAGCCTGAAGTCGTGGATGGAGACTGGCGCAACCGTCGATGCGGATCAGGATCGTATGGCCCGGTTGCCGGTGTCGTTGCGCGGGCTGCTGCGCGACGTGTCGCTGGAGCGCGAGCAGGCGGAGTTCGAGTACGGCGGTCTCGAGCACCTGGTGCTCGAGCGCGAGGAACAGGCGCGGCGCACGCTCACCGGGTCTCGTCTGCTCGTGCGAGTTGGGCCGAGTCTGGGGCTCCTGGGTACGCTGATTCCGATGGGCACCGCGCTGGCGTCACTGACCGCGGGAGACCTGGAGGCGATGGCGGGGCAGATGGTGGTGGCCTTCACCACGACCATCGTCGGGCTGACGGCCGGCACCATCGGCTACGTCGTGCAGATGGTGCGCCACGGGTGGGTGAACGAGACGATTCGCGAGCAGCG
>JASLOY010000193.1 GCA_030745255.1 Vicinamibacterales bacterium | reverse complement strand
CGAACGATGACGACCCCGTCGGTGTGCTCTGTGGTCAGCTTCATGCAATTTCCCCCTGTTGGCGCGTCATCAGCCGGGTTCACCGGTAGCTGAGCCCTCGTCGGACATCAGACGCTGGATTTGACGCGCGAGCTCCTTGCGTCCCCGGTTGATCCGCGATTTGACGGTGCCCTCCGGCAATGCCAGTCGGTCGGCGATCTCCTGATACGACAACTCCTGAATGTCACGTAGCAGCACTGCGGCACGTAGCGTGTCTGGCAGCTGCGCCAGTGCGCGATGCAGCGTGGCCCGACGGTCGCCGCGTTCCAGCGTCACCAGCGCGTCCGGCTGGGTGCTGACCGGCGACACGTCGGCCGCGTCGACACTGCGGTCCACCATCTCGCGCTCCTTGCGCACGCTGTGATAGTGGTCGATGCAGAGGTTGCGGCTGACACTGATCAGCCAGGTCTGAAAGTTGGCGCGACGGTCGAAGGTTCCGAGCGCCTTGAAGATCTTCAGAAAGATCTCCTGCGTCAGATCCTCTGCCACATCGTGCCGACCAACGAACTTGTAGGCGACGTTGAAGACCTTCCGCCGGTAGCGCGCCACGATGAGGCTCCAGGCGTGTTGATCGCCCTGGAGGCACCCCTCGATCAGTTGTTCGGTCGCTTCGGGCGGCTGTGACGCAGAACTGGCGAGCATGGGTCGCAGGCAGGCCCGGGGAGGGAAACTCGCGCATGATAGCAATCGCTCCCAGAGGGTGTCAATGCGACCGAGCAGGCGGGCTCCCGCGTGCCGTACAATGCGTGGCTAATGTGTGGTTTCGAACTGAATGAATCGGCGTGGATGTGTGATGGTGTGCCACTGTCGGCGATCGCGAAGGCGGTCGGGACGCCGACGTATGTCTATAGCGCGGAGACCATTCGTGACCGGCTCGGCGCGTTTCGAGCCGGCTTCGGGTCGTATCGACACGCTATTCACTACGCGCTGAAGGCCAACTCGAATCTCGCCGTCGTGCGGGTCGTCCGGGCCGCGGGTGGATTGGCGGATGCGAACTCGGGCGGCGAGATCGAGGTGGCGCTGCGTGCCGGTTACGCACCTAGCGACATCGTGTTTACCGGGGTCGGGAAGACACCTGCCGAGATCGACCAGGCGGTCGCGCTGGGCGTGAAGGCGATCAACGCGGAATCGTCTGGCGAGCTGGACCGGATCGCGGCGGTGGCGCGTGCGCGAGGGACCACCGCGCGGGTCGCGCTGCGCGTCAATCCAGATGTTGCGGCTGACAGCCATCCACACATTTCCACCGGGCTGAGCACCCACAAGTTCGGTGTGCCGGTTGGCGAGGCGCGGGCGATCGCCAGTCGCGCCGGCGCCCGTGAAGAGCTGGCGTTCGTCGGGCTGCACGTGCACGTCGGCTCGCAGATGCTGGGTCTGGAGCCGTTGCGTCAGGCAGCCGAGACGGTCGTGGAGTTGGCCCGAGAGCTGCGGGAGGACGACGTGGCAGTAGAGCACCTCGATCTAGGGGGTGGACTGGGCATTTCCTACGATGGAGAACTGGCGCCAACGGCCGACCAGTACGCGGCGGCGCTGATCGATGTCGTGGGCCCATCCGGACTGACCCTCGTAGTCGAGCCAGGGCGCGCGATCGTTGGTGCCGCCGGCGCGTTGCTCGCCTCGGTGGTCGACCTCAAGCCACAACCTGGTGGCAAGTGGTTCGTGGTGCTCGATGCCGGCATGAGCGAGCTGATGCGCCCGGCCCTATATGGGGCGCAGCATCGGATCGCACTTGTCGAACCGAGTGACCGAGATCCGGTGGCGTGTGACGTGGTGGGCCCGATCTGCGAGTCGTCGGACGTGTTCGGTGTCGACCGGCTGCTACCGTTGCCGACGGTCGGCAGCGTCGTCGCCGTGCTCGACGCGGGCGCATATGGGGCCGCCATGGCGTCGAACTACAATCGTCACGCGATGCCGGCCGAGGTCATGGTCGATGCCGGCACGTGGCGCGTCGTCCGACGGCGACAGACGATGGACGAACAGCTCGCGTGCGAGGAGTGAGCACGAGGGCTCGAAGAAGTCAGAAATCAGGAAGCGGAGGGTAGCGCCGTTTGATTTCTTACCTGCGAAGAGAGAGCGATGTTGATTGCAATAGAGGGGCTCGACCAGAGCGGGAAGGCGACACAGGCGCAACTGTTGCGCGACGAGCTCCGGCACGGTGGCACGCGCGCTCGGCTAATTTCGTTTCCCGACTACGGCACGTCGATCGGTGAGGAACTGGCCAGGGCGCTCCAAGGGGAGCGTGACTATGCTCCGGAAGTGATGCAACTGCTCTACATCGCGAACCGGTATGAGCGGAAGGCGGATCTGGAGCGGTGGCTGGACGGCGGTCTGGCGGTGGTGTGTGACCGCTATATCGCCTCCAGCGTGGCCTACGGCGAGGCCCAGGGTCTCGACGTTGCGTGGCTCGCCCAGGTTCAACAGTTCCTGCCGTCGGCCGATGTGACGATTCTGCTCGACATCGTGCCGGAGCTGGCGGTTGAGCGCAAAGCGACGGGCCGCGACCGGTACGAACGGGACCTTGCGCTGCTTTGCCGCGTCCGGGATAGCTATCTGCGCCAGGCGGAGCAGGCGAGTTGGGTCCGGGTGGATGGTGCTCGGGGCAAGGCGGAGGTCGCCGCCGACATCATAGCGGTGCTAGCGAGGCTGCGTCTCGACCCGTCCAAATGACGCTCGGCGTAGCCTTGCTAGTGCAGCTTTTCTCACGGCCCCACTACGCGGGGGCCAGACATCTCCACCGCCACCAAGACGCGCATCAAGCGTGACGATCTCTCCCTTGGGAGATGTCTCGGCGAACGACTCTCGCCAGCGTGAGCGCCCGCACTTCGCGGCTACCGCACCTCCGCAGCACCCTGGCGCATGCCTCGAGTGTAGCCCCGGTCGTCGCGACGTCGTCGATCAACACGACACACGCGTCACGCATCGATCCGCCGCCGTCGCCCCACCCTCCAAACGCCCTGGCCGGCGAAAAGACCCCGCGGACGTTCCCGTGACGCCGCCCAGCGGGTAGCCTCGTCTGGGGGCTCGTCGCGACAGTGCGGCGAAGCGCGTGGACAACCGGTGGTCCCAGTTGGGCGGCCAGTTCGGCGGCCTGATTGAAGCCGCGCGCCCGCTTCCGGCGAGGATGCAGCGGCACCGGCACGACGCAGTCGGCGTCAGCCAGCAGGTCGGAGCCGTGGTGGCGCATCAAGGCGCCTAGCGGGGCCGCCAACGTGTGACATCGGTCGTACTTGAAGAGGTGCACGATCCGCCGGAGGGTGCCCTCGTACGGACCGACGGCCCGACCACGATCGAGCGCTGACGGGCGGCGGCGGCAACGGGGGCAGCGGGCGCGATCCTGAGAAATGACCCGCCAGGACGGTAACGGATCGCCGCATCGGTCGCACACGGGGGGTGTCAACCGTGGCACTGCGTCCCAGCATGCTGGACAGACAGAGCCGCGCGTCGGGCGCTCGAGCAGCGTTTGACAGACCGGGCAGGCTGGCGCCAGCAGCACCGCCAGCACCGCATCGAGCCCTGCCCTGGTCGCGTCGCCAAGTCGGGACACGGACTCGGCGGCGGGTTGCCGAAGCAAGGCGGCGAAGCCCTTCCGTTCTCTTCTGACTTCTGACTTCTGCCTTCTGACTTCTCGAGCGTCTGCCCTAGATCTCGACCCGCTCCGCGTTGCCCCAGAGTCGCTCGAGTGCATAGAAGTCGCGCGTCTCAGGTGTAAAGACATGCACGATGAAATCGAAGCAGTCGATCAGGACCCAGTCGCCCCCCGCATACCCTTCGACATGGGCCGGTCTCCGCCCGATCGTCTTGAGTCGCTGCTCGATCCCGTCGACGATCGACTTCACCTGTCGCCTGCTGCGACCCGAGCAGATCACGAAGTAGTCGGTGAACGCATCTGAGAGGCGCAGGTCGAGGACGATCAGGTTGTCGGTATTCTTCTCACGTGCCGCATCCAGCACCTGGCCGATTGGTCCAGGGACCGGTGGCTCGGAATTCCGCGTAACAGTCTGGTTTTCAGTCATGCATGCTGCTTGCCACTTCGCATCTCATAGAGCCGGTGGTGTGTGATGTAGGCTGCCACATTCGCAGGCACGAGCCCCGCCAGCGGGGCGCCCCGTGCCACCCGGGCGCGGATGTCGGTCGAGGAGACATCCGGTGTCGCGGCGTCGATCAGGAACACAGCCGGTGCGGTGTCAGCCTCCACGGTCCGGCCGTCGGGATCATCGGCGATGGGTCGCATCCGGTCGCGCAGGTCGGGGAGCTTTCTGACGATGTCGGCAACCGGATGTCCAGGTCGAGAGACGACGACGAAGTGGGCACCGTCCAGCACGGTCGGGTAGTCGTGCCACGTCGCGATTTCTGCGAACGCATCGGCGCCAACGATAAAGAACAACTGCGTACGCTGGTGTCCCCGGTCACGCAGTCGCCCGAGGGTGACCGACGTGTAGGAGGGGGCATCCGATGTCAGCTCCAGGTCGCAGGGGGACAGATGGGCGTCGGCGCGTGCCGCCAACGCTGCCATCGCAAGCCGGTCGCCGTCGGTGGCGCGGGCCGGCGCCGTCCGATGAGGCGAGGTCCGGGAAGGCATCAGCAGTACCCGGTCGAGCGCCAGCGCCCGTCTCGCGATTTCGGCGATGCCGAGGTGGCCCAAATGGATCGGGTCAAATCGCCCACCCAGGATGCCTGTGCGGTTTACTGTGCTCATGCTGGTGACGACGTCGCGCGTGCACGTGTGTCTGCGGTCTGAGGGGGCTCGAAAGCGGTCCAGATCGCCTCGAGCAGGACGTCGACGCCCTGGCCGGTGACGGCCGATACCGGATACACCTTGAGGCCCTGTTGTGTGGCGTGCTGACGTAGTCGCTCCAGCCGTTCCGGGTCGTCGATCGCGTCGATCTTGTTCGGCGCGACGATCTGGATCTTGTCCGACAGCGGGCCGCCAGCCACATTCTCGGCGTTCTCGTCGCGAAACATCGCCAGCTCGCGCTCGATGACGTCAAAATCTTCGACCGGGTCGCGACCGGTGAACGACGACACGTCGACCAGGTGTACCAGGACGCGGGTTCGCTCCAGGTGTCCCAGGAACCGGTGGCCGAGCCCGTGGCCTTCGTGCGCACCCTCGATCAGCCCGGGGACGTCTGCGACAACGAAACTCCGTTCACCGCTCAGGCTGACGACGCCGAGATTGGGGCTCAGGGTGGTGAAGGGGTAGTCCGCAATCTTTGGGCGCGCCGCCGAGATCCGCGCGATCAGGGTCGATTTTCCGGCGTTGGGGAAGCCGACCAGCCCGACGTCGGCCAACAGCTTGAGGCGCAGCCGCAGATTCGAGACATGGCCCGGTTGGCCCGGCTCGGCGCGCCGCGGCGCCTGGTTGGTCGGGCTGGCAAAGTGCTGATTTCCGCGCCCGCCACGTCCACCTCTGGCAACCACGACACGCTGTCCGGCCTCGGTCAGGTCGGCGATCTGGACGAGCGCGTCCGCCGTCTGTTCGTAGGCCACGGTGCCGACCGGCACGCCAAGCTCCAGGTCCTCGCCGTCTCGTCCGGTGCGGTTGGACCCTTCGCCGTGGGCGCCTCGGGTCGCCTTGTACGTGGGGTGGAACCGGAACGTGACAAGAGTGTTGAGATGCGGACTCGCCGTCAGATACACGGATCCGCCGCGGCCGCCATCGCCACCGTCTGGGCCCCCCCGCGGCGCCGATTTCTCGCGCCGAAAGCTCAAACACCCACGACCGCCGTCACCGGCGGCCACGTGAATGTCGACCTCGTCGACGAACATGAGTTGTGAAGCAGTGAGGATCGCCCGTGGCGAGTGTGACGCTATGCGTCGAGCGGCAACACGCTGATGACCCGGCCCCGTGCGCCGTGGTCCTCGAATCGTACCCGACCGCCGACTTTGGCGAAGAGCGTGTCGTCCTTGCCGAGACCAACGTTCTGACCGGGACGGAACCGCTGTCCACGCTGCCGGACCAGGATCGAGCCGCCGGTTACGAGGTTGCCGTCGAAACGCTTCACGCCGAGCCGCTGCGCGTTGCTGTCGCGCCCGTTGCGTGAGCTGCCTTGCCCCTTCTTATGTGCCATGTCCGTCTCAGTCGGCCGTGATATCGGTGATTCGGATACGCGTCAGATCGCTGCGATGACCGCGTGTTCGTCGCATGCCCTTCCGCCGCTTGCGCCGAAAAACCCGAATCTTGGGTCCGCGGTGATGGGCATCCACTACGCCGACCACTCTGGCGCCGCCGACGACTGGACTCCCGGCGACCAGCGAGCCGTCGTCCCGGCTCACCAGCAGCACCCGGTCGAATGTCACTTCCGCGCCGTCCTGTGCGCCGAGTCGGTCCACGTCGATATGCTGCCCCGGTTCCACCTTCACCTGGTGTCCCGCGGCTTGAATAATGGCGAACACGAGCTTGTCCCTTCGCAATGCGCTGGCTGGCCCCTCCCCGCACAAGCGTACTAGCGTACTCTCGCAGGGGGTGGTCTGTAAAGCAGTGCCGGCGGGCTATTTCAACAGTGTCCTGGTCCCGCGGATGCTCTGCGTGCTGAAGGCGCCCAGGACCGACGGGAGCAGGCGGTCCATGAGCTCGAAATAGGAGGACAACGCAGGGGTGTTCTGGGATGCGTCGTACAGGATTTCCTCGCGGTGTCGTTCGGTGTAGACCGTGGCACCGGTCTCGCCGTCGATGAAGATGAACTTCGGGCTCAGGACGAAACCACGGCGATCCCGATACGTACGCACAGGCACGGTGCGGCGTCGCCCAAACGAGTCATACACCTCGCGTTCGCTGGTCACCATGCCC
>JASLOY010000192.1 GCA_030745255.1 Vicinamibacterales bacterium | reverse complement strand
GGCCAGTACCGATCCGGGTCGGCTGCTTCCTGTGCGACCCCTGTGGCGACAGCCAGAATCAACAGGCCGGCGACAACAGGCATCTTGTGTCTCGTGGAACAGGTCCCTCGATGCATCTCCAACCTCGCAACGGGCCGGACTGAAGACCCGCGGCTGCGTAACCGGGGACGTTGCGTATATGATCCCCCCCATGATGACATTGTTTCGCTCGATTGCTCCCGACGTAGTGCTGACGACCGCGTTGCTGGTCGGCTTCGCGGCCGCTTGCGCCGCCCAGGTCCCCGCGCCCGACGACGTCGCGGCGGCGCCGCCCGACGCGGTCACGACCGCGTCGGGCCTGGCCCACAAGGTCGTGCAGGCCGGCACCGGCTCTCAGCACCCCAGCGCGACCTCGAACGTGACGGTCCACTACACCGGCTGGCTGACCGACGGCTCCATGTTCGACAGCTCGGTGACGCGCGGCCAGCCGGCCACGTTTCCTCTCAACGGCGTCATCAGCGGCTGGACCGAGGGCGTGCAGTTGATGGTCGTGGGTGAGAAGCGCCGATTCTGGATTCCGGCCGACCTGGCGTATGGCGAGAATCCCGGTGGCGGCCGGCCGGGCGGCACACTCGTCTTCGACGTCGAGCTATTGGCGATTCAGTAACGCAGCCTCACGTTGACCGGAGTTCGGCTTCTCCCTAGGCTACAGGCTTCGCGCTGCAGGCTTCAGGCGCCCTGGCCGGCTCTGGCATCGTTCCGCGGTAGCTAATCGACAATCGCGCTATACACCGCCACCTCGAACTTGTCGGTGAGCTGCGACCGGTTGTTCGGGTAGAGCTGCGTCATGATGATCGCGACGAGCTGCTCTGCCGGGTCCACCCAGTAGACGGTGTTGAAGAACCCGAGCCAGCCGAACGCACCTTCCGACCGCGGCCCCCCTGTCATCCCAGGGTCGGGGGAAATCGCGAATCCCAGACCGAACGGCTGCCCACCCTCCGGCACCCCGAGCCCGACCGTGTGGTCGCGAGTCATCAGCTGCACCGTGCGGCGGCCCAGAACGCGCGCACCATCGAGCTCTCCACCGTTCAGGAGCGCGAGGAGAAACCTCGCGTAGTCGGAGATCGTCGAGGTCAGACCGGCTCCACCGGAGAAGTAGGTCTGATACTCCCCATACGGATAGCCGGCCGAGTAGATGGTCCGTCGATCGGCGCTCACCACCGGGCTCTCGGACACCTTGGCGATATCGTCTCCGCTCGGTGTGTAGATGGCCGCAAACCGACCGGCCTCCGCCGGGTCCTTGTAGAACGAGGTGTCGACCATCCCCAGCGGCTCGAAGATCTCCGTCGTCATGTAGTCGGCGAGCGTGTCACCCGTCACCACCTCGATGACCCGTCCCAGCACGTCGACACCGAGGCTGTAGGTGAACCGCGCGCCCGGCTCGTGGACCAGCGGCATCGTAGCCAGGCGGTCGACCATGTCGCCGATGGTGCCATCCGCCTGACTCAGCCCGTCGGTGATGTCCGCCTCGAGATAGCGGGACGCCAGCTGCGGAGGAGACAAGAAGCGGTAACTGAGACCCGAGGTGTGGGTCAACAGATGCCTGATGGTGATCGGTCGACGCGTCGGTTCCAGGGTATACGGCGCCCCGCCCCCGGTCGGGGTCAGCACTTGCATCTCGGCGAACGCCGGGAGATACCGCGACACGGGGTCGGTCAGCATCAGCGCCCCCGTCTCGTAGAGCTGCATCACCGCCACGCTAGTGACCGCCTTGGTCATCGAGGCGATCCGGAACAACGTGTCGGTCTCCATCGGCGCGCCGCGCTCTATGTCCCGCAGCCCGACCGCCTCCAGATGCGCCACTCTGCCCAACCTGGCCACGAGTGTCACCGCGCCGGCAACTTCGTTCTGGTCGACGGCATCCTGCACGAGCGTCACGATCTGGTCGAGGCGATCCGGGGCCAGCCCGAGCTGCTCGGGTGGTGCCGTCGGCAGCCCCTGTGCCGAGAGCCCGCGGCTCACCAGCAGCAGCAGGAACATGGACGCGACGAGCTGTCTGAAGCGCATGAGAGACCTGGGTTTTGGGCTACGGCTGATCGTTCTGGCTGGTCGACAGCGCCAACGTTGGCGACGCCTCGCGCATCACCGGCAACAGCAGCGCCGTCGGATGCTTCGCGTCGTGATAGATCGTGTTGTTGGCGATTCGAGGTGCGAGTGTCGTCTCACCCACCGCCTCGCCGGTGTTCGGGTTCACATCGAAGCGGGGGTAGTTGCTCGAAGTCAGGTGCACCGCCAGCCGGTGTCCTCGCTCGATCGTAATCGCGGTGTTCCACAGATCGATGCTCATCCGGGTCGGCTCGCCTGGCGTCAGCAGCTTCACGTCCTCGGTCCGGCGACCGTCGCGGAACCGGGCCCGCAAACCCATGTCCAGCACGAGTGCCTCGTAGCCGTCCGGATAGACGTCAACCAGCTTGGCGATGAAATCGGTGTCGCGCGCATCGCTCGACGCCCACAGCTCCAGATCGATTTTCCCGGCGACCACCAGGTCCTCCTCGAGCACCGGTGTCTGGAACCGCAAATAGTCGGTGCGCTCTCCGACGTCGCGCTGGTCCATCGGCCCGCGCTGCCCGCGCAGGTTCAATCCGCCGAGCGTCGGCACCGGGTCCGACGGGTCGAACGTATAGGTCGTCGACGCAGTCATGGTGGTCGGACGCCGGGTGGTCAGCGCGCCGGCCTCGGTCAGGTAGTACCGCACGCGTCGGCTGGCGCTGGGCGGCCACTGGTCGGCTGTCCGCCACCCGTTCTTGGCGGACGGATGCCCTTTCCGCGCCGAGGCCATCATGTAGTACTTCACCGGCGGCTCGTCCGCGATCCCGGTGTCGATGCCGCGGAGCCAGTAGTCAAAGAACCGCAGCTCCTCATCCGACCCCAAGCGAGACTCCGGATACTCGAGGTCGCCCGACAGCGGACCGTGCCCGATCGGCCCTACCATCACCTTCTGGTTGCCCTTGGCACCCTCGCGGCCCCACTCCTGTTGGTACTTGAAGTTCATGACGGTCCCGTAGCCGAACAGGTCGTACCAGCCGCCGGCGTTGTAGATCGGGATGTCGATGTTATGACGATGAAAGATCAGGTCGGTTTCCTGCCACCGCTTGTCGAGGACCACCCGCTTCCGATACGCGGTGACCTCGTCCTCGCTCACACCCTGCCCGCGCATCCAGCCGCCGGTGTCCTCCTCCTTGAAGAGCCCGCCGACGAACCGACCCTCGTAAAACAGGCTGCGCGGCGCCACGCTGAAGTACGCCGCCCGCAGATGCGGCGGGTCGGCGGCAGCGGCGAGATTGCCTGCGATACCGAGCGCCGACCCACCGGTCATGCCGACACGTCCGTTTGACCACGGCTGGACCCCCAGCCACTCCACGGTGTCGTACCCATCATGCAGCTCGTGCTCGTGCGGAATGTAATCCCCTTCGGAGCGGAACCGCCCGCGCTGGTCCTGCACGGCGTAGACATAGCCGTTGTCGACGTAGCGGCGCGCGCCTCGGGCGCTCCCGCCCTTGTTGTAGGGGGTGCGCGCGAGCACGACCGGCCAGGGTCCGTCTCCCTCGGGGAGATAGATGTCGGTGGCGAGATTTACGCCGTCGCGCATCTCGACCATGTACTCGATCGATGCGACGGTGTTGGCCGGCCGCTGCGTCTGCGCCAACGTCGACGCGACCATCACGAGCGCCAGCAGCGGCAGCCAAACGCCTAAAGACAGGGACCTTTTCATTGTCATTCTCCGCGTTCAGGTCTTCCGGACCAGGGAACGTGGGGACGCCGAAGCGCTCCGGTTTCCTTCTGACTTCTACCTTCTGACTTCTGACTTCTTCAGTTCACCCCTCAAACAACGACCGGTGCTCCTGGGCCAAGGCCTCGAGACCCGCAAGATGCTCCGGAAGCAGATAGCGGTCCGAGACGAGCTGCTCCGCCGCGGCCATGTATCGCCGCAGGTATTCCTCGAAGTCGGCATACCGCTCGGCGACCGCCAGGCGGGGATCGTTCGACTGAGCCCGCTCAACAGAGGTGACCGGAAATGGGATACGACTGCCGGTCAGGTCCAGCAGCTCGGTTGGAGCGCCGATCGCCGGATTCCTGAGGTTCCATCCGGTGAAGGTCGCCACTGGGACCTCGATGCGCGGAAGCCGCAGCACCCCACGCTCATTGTTGTCGGCGTCAAGTGCCGGCACGCGAACCGTGTATGCCTCTCCGGTCCGGATGGGTGGGTGATGGTCTATTCTCCGGAAACGCTCGAACGCCTCTCCGTAGTTCAGATGCTCTGGCTGCTGAATGACGGTCGGGTACGCGACACCAGGCAACGGCTGCCAGCCGGACGGCTCAGCCTCCCAGGCAACCAACGTGCCGTCGCCAAGACGGGGGTACACGCTCGGAGGCGGCTCCGTGCCGTCGGTGAGCCACTGGTCCATCGCCAGAAACAGCGATTCCTGCACGGGCCGGTAGTTGTTCGGATTCGGCGGATGCTGCCCGCGGTCGGAGGCCCCCCGGGCGGGGCTGTGCTGGGCGCCCCCGAACACGTACACACGCACGTCGTCCGGTAGCACGGTATCGCGCTGCCCGAGCGGGTCGGTCACCACGAGCGAGCCGCTGCGGTGACGATACTCCGACGAGGTGTCGAGGTGCATCACCTTCGGCACCGTGCCGCTAGCGCGTGCTCGCCGCAGCAGTCCGTCGGTTCGCCCCGTGAACGGATCGGTCTCGTCCCCGTAGGTGAACGGAAACATATCGGCCGGGTAGAGATGCCCGGCGTGCTGGGTCGCGGTGCGCGTGGGCGATGCGAAGCGATGATTGAAGAACCCCTGCCCCCCACCGGCAATAGTCGGCATCACCCCATCGAACACCAGGCGGTCCCGCTCGTCGGCATTGAATCCTTCGTACAGGAACATCCGGATCGCCCGGCCGCTCTGTGACAAACCATGCCCGATGACCCGCTCGGCGAGCGGCGCCCCATCGGCACGACGCAGGGGATTCATCTCGGTATCGTCGTGCTTGAGAAAGGAAACAACGTCGCGCATCGCCGCAAACCCGGTCCCCTGCACCACCGAGCCACGCGCCTCGTAGATCAGCTCGTAGATGACCCCTGGCTCGAAGCCGCCGTTGAGGGTCATCTCGAGCTCGACCAGCCCACTGCCCTCGTCCACGCCGTCGTAGCGCGCCCCGATTCGCCACCGGTCGCGCTGGACCGGCTCCGGTGGGTCCTTCTCTCGCAGACGCCGGGTCAGCGTAGCCTCTCCGAGGCTGGCGGTGACCGGTTCGTAGGCCAGCTGATTCGACACGGGGAGACGGTCGGTTGCCACATCGGTCGAGAGCTCGGCCCGGACCAGTCCGACGACCGGGATGAAATCGTCCGGGTCGATGGCAACCGCCGCTTCGAGGCGAAGCAGCTCCCGATCTACCGGTACCTGGGCAATCCAGCCGCTCGACACCGTGACGTAGCCGCGGCTGAGAAAAAATGGATCCGAGCCCCAGGTACGGCGGCCTCGGTTGTTGACGACATACAGGATCGCCGGCTGCGCCTGTGCGCGGTTGACCGGCGCGATGATCTCGATGTCGCCGTAGAACTGGACACGTCCCTGGTCGTCGGTGACCGCCAGGTCGAGGTCGACAATTCGGCTGTTGGCCTCTGCGGTGGAGTCGAGTGCGTAAACGACACGCCCGCGCAGTCGCTCGTACGGGCCCACGCTCGAGGTGACCGCGTCACCAAATGGTTCACGCGACGTGATGTCGATCCGGACGACCTCGGCGGCCGCCGGTGCGGCGATCCACAGCCACGTTGCCGCCAGCGCACACGCCGTCAGACGGTTGGTGACCCGCTGCATCCTCGACCCCACGCGCCCGAAGAGACGGCGCGACTACTTTTTTGGTAGCGTCGCGCCGTCGTAACTCATGCTGGTGAACATCGCGTCGCCGAACGGAACGATCACTGGACTCGCGACGCTGAACTTGTCATCGGGTCCGTCGTAGTCACGCACCACCAGGATGGCGCTTTGCTCGACCATGCCATAGGTCCCTTCACCCTCCCCGTCGGCATCCTCGAACTCGAACGTGCCATCGTCCTCGAAACGAAACTTCGGAGTGCCGCCGTCGGCCTCGAATTCGGTCCGCTCACGGAAGCGCCCGCCCGTCGCCAGCGCCGGCAGCTCGAATTCGATCGGGCGATTGGCGTTGAGCTGGCTGATCGCGCTGATCAGTCGTATCCCCTGATAGCCATCGACCGTCGCGGTGAACGACCAGTCGCCTCTCGCCAGCCCCACAAACATGAACTCGCCCTTGTCGTCGGTCGTGGTGGTCTGCGGTCCACCGGATCCGGTCCCCTCGGGCTCGGCCAGCACGGTGACCCCTTCGAGACCGTTGTCCCACTCGTCGGTGACCTTTCCCCTCGTCCGACCCTGGGCATCTGCATTCGCCACACCAGTCGCCACGAGACCGATCGCAATTAACAACACCAGGCAGCTACGACGAATCGCACGTCGCATCGCAGACTCCTTTCAAGAGGACATCTTTCACGTCCAGGTCCAGTGTCGCCGTAGCCTACACCGTTCGTCATCTGACACAAAACCCTGGCAGACAACAAAAAGAGGGGCGGGCTCCACACCGGCTCCCATCCCCTTCGTCGGTCAGCGATCCACGTTGCCAGCTACGAGCCAGGTTTGATCCGAAAGCCGTCGGCTGTCTCCTCACGATGAGCCGCGTGGCAGGCACCACACGTGCTCCGCAATGCCCTGACCGCCGTGCGGGCCTGACCTTGCTCCATCGCAATACCGGCGTCACCGATCTCCTTGAGCCTGGTCAGCGCCTCCTGAGTGAACCCGACCGCCTCATCATTTCCGCGCGCAGTCCAGAATGCCTCGATCTGCCGGAACATCG
>JASLOY010000191.1:6555-6912 GCA_030745255.1 Vicinamibacterales bacterium | reverse complement strand
GGTGGGTTTCCTCATTGCCAATCTTCAGTTGCTGGCACGGTTCATTCGCTTCTGGCGCGTGCGTTCGACGGCGCTGCTGACGTGGCCGAGACCGCGCTCTCGCTTCTACGGCATCTCCTTGGCGTTCGGCCTAGTCTTCGGGGTGCTGGTGTTCGTCAAGATCGTCATGCAGCAGCGTCCCGTTACAGATGCGTTCGGCGAGGTGATGATGTTCATCTATTACGCCTATGCGTTCCCGCTCAGCCTGAAGATTGGCCCAGGCTTCTATGACGACGGCATCTGGTCGAACTCGGGGTTCGTTCCATACGGGCACATCGGCGGACTCTCGTGGCGGGAGGGCAAGGCGCTGACGCTCGT
>JASLOY010000191.1:0-6545 GCA_030745255.1 Vicinamibacterales bacterium | reverse complement strand
TACCGGGTGCGGAGTTTGACCAGGTACCTGGATGTGCCGCAGGAGCACTACGGCGAAGTGCGTCGCCTGCTGCGCGACAAGATCGCGGCGCACGATATCCACTTCACCGGCAAGGGCTTAGATCTTGGAGCGGACGAGCGCGAGATGGTCTGACTGGCGTGATCTTGTCGCGCGGCAGGCACGAGTAGACCCGACATGAGACCGACCCTTCTGTCAGCGTGGCCTGTCGTTTTGCTGCCGCTCTTCTGGTCGTGCGCCGTCGCGCCGCCAGTCACGGCTCCCGAGAATGCAGGTGTGGACCAGCTCACGCGGGCCGAGACCCTGGTCATGCGGGGGTGCTACCGGTGTCTGGTCGAAGCCGGGGTCCTCTACGAGCATTTGCTGCGCCGCGGGGTGGAACCGGCCATCGCCTCGGCAGGTGTCTTCCGGACAGCGCTCTTGAAAGGCCTGCGCGAGCGAGAGATGGGTTTGCCGGGAAGGGGAGCGTTCGCGCGCGCAGACGAGCTTGCCGGCGAAGCGGGGGCGCCCGACGTGTGGCGCACTTTTGTCGAGATCGCGGACGTGGCCCCGTGGCAGGATGTCGGCTTGACGAGGGAGTTTCTCGACCGTGCCGGCGCCCGCCTGCGCGAGGCGCACGGCGAACGGCGTGACGACTGGAACGCCACGCTTCGACCGCTGGTGCCGACCGATCCGCTCGCGGCCTACCTCTACCTGGGGCTCAACTGCACCGGAGGCTGGTTTGCGGAGCAGCCGCCCGAGCTGGCTGACGTCCTGGCGGGCCATGACGAGGCGTTGTTCGTGCGCTACCGGCAGGCTCGCTGTAGCGGCGGGCTGGTGGAGCTGTCCGGCATCGCGACACTGGAGCCGCGGTTCACCGAAATGGAGTTTTTTCTGAGGCAGCGGGCGATGCGGGACCAAAGCCCCCACCTGGCCGAATTCCACTATCAGGCCGGCCGCGACGACTGGCCCGACTGGCCGGCGCCGGCGCTGGCCCTGGCCCGTCTCCTCTTGGTCGCCGAGGACTTTGCGAGCAGCCTGACCTACTTTGACGAGGTGCTGACGCTGGTGCCCGACCAGCGGGACGCGCTGCTGGGCAAGGCGACGGCCCTGAGCTATCTCGAGCGCGGAGAAGAGGCGCTGGCTCCGCTCGATCGGTTGGTGGAGCTGGGCCAGTGGTATCTGGGGGAGGCTTACTACTGGCGCGCCTGGAACCGGTTCACACTGAGAGCCGACGAATTGGCCAGGGAGGATATCGACCAGGCGAAGACCCACCGCTCCGACGCAGATGTGTTCGTGCTGTCCGGGGTCATCGCGCTGGAACAGGACCGTCTGGTCGACGCCCGCCGCGAGCTCGAGACAGCCCAGCAACGCGACCGAACCGAGTGCGACGCCTCCTTCCACCTGGGACGAGTCGGTATCAAGGAGACCCAGTGGTCGGAGACGGGGCGGGATTTTGCCGCCGCCGACCTGGCGGACCTGCGTCAGGATGCGACGGTGCCGGAAGACCGCCGAGCCCGACTGATCGTGAGACGGGAGGCGGAGCTCGCGATATTGGAGCGACAGGCCGCATCGAGCGCCTACAATGCGGCGCTCGCGTATTTCAACGCGATGACGCCGAATGAGGCGCGACGCCATGCCGAAGAGGCTGCCGCCCACGTCGACTTCACCGAAGACGCGAGGTCGCTGCTGGGGCGCATCGACGTGGCCTTCCCTGGGCGCGCGGAGGTGGAGGCCCGGCCACTCGAGGGATTCCCGGCGGGGTATGCGTCCCGTTTCGTGGAGGTGCACGGCTCGCGCATGCACTACGTCGAGGCGGGCGAAGGCAATCCCATCCTCTTCATCCACGGCAATCCGACCTCCTCGTACCTGTGGCGCAACATCATGCCCCTCGTGGCCGAGAGGGGCCGAATGATTGCCCTCGATCTGATCGGCTTCGGGCAATCCGACAAGCCGGATCTCGACTACGTGTTGACCGATCACGCGCGGTATCTCAACGGCTTCATCGAGGCGCTCGGGCTGCGGAACGTCACGTTGGTCATGCACGAATGGGGTTCGTTTCTGGGTTTTCAGTACGCGATGGACCATGCCGACAACGTGCAGGGCATCGCGTTCATGGAAGCCATGGTCCCTCCGTCGACCCTCGGTATCTCCGAGAGACTGTCACCGGACGGCGAGTGGGCGCTGCGGCAACCCTCGAGCAGCGAGTCGGGTCCGCCACGGTTGGTCGTGCGGCCGACAGGTCCCGGCGAGGAGCGCGTCTTCACGGTGCCGTCGCTCCAGTCCTTCGGCGTCCAGGGCCTGTTTCCAGACGGCGATCAGGTGTTGTTGGCCGGTGTCGAGCGCGGTGGGTCGGTTGCGCGGCTCTACCGTTTCGATCTCGCGACCCAGCTGCTGACACCGCTGGGCCTCCCCCCCATTGGAGGCCGTGTGGCGCTCTCACCCAACGGCCGCTCGGTGGTCATGCCGAATGCCGAGGGCGTGCTGACCGTGTTCGACGTCGAGTCTGGCGAAGCGCGTCCGATGCATGAGGCGCGGGCAGCAAACGCACCTGCCGCATCGTGGGAGTCGGCAAGTCGACTGCTCTTCGAGATGCGCGACCCGGAGCGCGGCTACGAGCAGGTGATGAACCAGAATGCGTTCATCGAGCGTCTCATGCCGGCGTGGACATCGCGGGACCTGACAGCCGAGGAGTGGGCCGTGTACAGGGCGCCATTTCGTGACGTCGCTTCGCGGATGCCGATCCACGTCTTGCACCAAGAGCGTCGGCAGTTGCACACCAGCGAGACCGTTGCCGCCTATGGAGAGTGGCTTTCCGAATCTCCCCTTCCGAAGCTCTTGATCGGTTTCACGCCGGGCCGGCTCCTCACGGAGCGGAACGTGCAGTCGGCGCGTGCGTCCATGCCCAACCTCACCGTCGTCGACGGCGGGTTCGGCATGCACTACGTGCAGGAAGACCAGCCAGAGACGATCGGGCAGGCGATCGCCGAGTGGATGGATGCCAACGGGTTGAGTCGGGAGTAGGAGGGGACCGTGCCGCGTCGAGCGCTCTCCCTTCGCCTGCGTGCACTCCGGCACCGGACGCGACGTCCGGTCGGACCGCGGCATCTTCGACGTGCTACGGCGCCGGCGCAAGGATGACAAGCACGAGTAGGCGTTCGGTGCCGGTGTTGCGGATGCCGTGAGGCGCGCCGTCAGGTGCGACCAGCAAGATGCCCGCGCGCATCGGGACGTCGCGGCCTTCGAGCAGGAAGACCCCTCGGCCTTCGATGACCTGGTAAATCTTGTCCATGCCCTGATGCGCGTGCAGCGCATGTTCCTGGCCGGGCTCGAACGCATTCAGTCCGACCATCACACTCTCGGAGCGGAAGATGGTGCTCTTGCCCATCTTGTCCGGCGAGTAGACGGCCAAGTCTCGAGGCTGGATCGGAGTGGGGTGTTCCATGCGCGCGATCCTAGCAGTCCTTGGTGGACGCCGCCGCCGCAGGCGACCCTATTCGGCTCGCACTACGCTCATCGGGCGGGCAGTTCTTGTTGCTGCCGGTTGGAGCGCCCAAAGCCCAAAGCGGACGAGCACTCCGCTCAGGAGCGCCCAAAGCCTGCGGCCCTCGAGCAGACGAGTTACCGGATCTGCTCGAGGACGATCCCGATCAACCCAGGGCCGGTGGCGGTCGGGTCGCCGATCAAAGCGGGTGGGGTAAGCCAGACGAAGGAGAGGATGGCGATGACCATGAGGTCGTATTGCCAGGTGGCCCGGTCGAAGGTCCAGTAGAGGGCGTGCCAGATGGCCCGCAGCGGCAGGGTGAACAGCGACTTGCCCAGCCAGGCCGGGCTAGCCTCTTGCGACTTGAGCGCGCGCCAGGTGAAGTAGATCCGGTCGAGCACCGTCACCACCGACAGGACGAGGATGACCCACAGGATGCCGGCCATGCGATTGGTGAAGGCGCCGATCATCACCAGCACGATCCGCTCGGGGCGCTCCATGAAGCCGACCTTGCACCTTTCGATGATCGACTCGGCGCGAGCCCTGGCGTAGCTGGTCATCACCGAGAAGATAAGCGCCAGGGCGGCGACCATCACGTAAAAGGTGCTGTCCAGCTCCGAATACAGATAGATGACGCCGACAAACAGCGACAGGTCGGAGAAACGGTCCATCACCGAGTCCCAGAATCCGCCGAACTCCGACTTGGTGTCGGTCGCCTCGGCTACCTTGCCGTCGATGAAGTCGAAGATGTTGCCGCCGGTCATGATGAACCCGGCGGCAAGGAAGTCTCCCTGGGCGAACTGCCAGGCGGCGGCGAAGTTGATGATCACGCCGACCAACGTGAGCACGTTCGGGTGAATCCGGAGCGCCACGCACGCGCCGATGATGACGCGGAGCGGGAACATGCAGGCGGCGCCAATCACGCCAGTGAACGTCATGCTGGGGGGCTATAATCGTCAGGGATGCACGAGTCAGCCGGGTCCTTCCCTGGGTTCCCACCACCGGTGACTCGGTCCTCGCAGTGTAGCCCATGGCCATTCGCGATCTCAAGGCTCAGATCACGCAGCTACCGGAGCAACCGGGGGTCTACCTCTATTTCAACGACGCCGACGAGACGTTGTACATCGGCCGGGCCCGCGCACTGCGCGATCGGGTGCGCAGCTATCTGAGCGCCTACGGCTCGAGCCCGAAGACCGACGCTCTGCTCAATGAGGTGACCAGGCTCGAGGTCATCGTCACCGACTCGCTCGTCGAGGCGCTGGCGCTCGAGAACCACCTCATCAAACAGCGCGCGCCGCGCTTCAACATCCTCCTGCGCGACGACAAGAACTATCCCTATTTGCAGCTGACCACTGCCGAGGCGTTTCCGCGGGTGCTCGTGGCGCGGCGGGTCGCCCGCGACGGCAACCATTACGCCGGCCCGTTCCTGCCGGCGACCTTGGCGCGCAAGACGATGTCGCTCACCCACAAGCTGTTCGGCATCCGGTCCTGCAACGAAGTGATTACCGGTCGGCGCGACCGGGCCTGTCTCGAATACGACATCAAGCGCTGTGTCGCGCCGTGTGTCGAGGAGATCTGCAGTCAGGCGCAATACGGCGAGGCGGTCGAGCATACGCGGATGTTTCTCGAAGGGCGTAATGACGAGCTGATAGCCGACCTGAAGCGCCGGATGTTGGCGGCATCCGACGACCTGCGCTACGAGGAGGCGGCGCAAATTCGGGACGCCATCAAAACGGTCGAAACGTTGCGGGACCGCCAGCAGAAAATGTCGACGGTGCGGCTTGGAGACCGCGATGCGTTCGGGGTAAAGACCGGGCCGGCCGGCGCGGTCATTCAGGTGTTCCAGATGCGCGGCGGTCGGGTCATCGAGCGAGTCGAGCTGGTGGCGAGCGCATCGTCGGGTAACGCGGCTGGCGAGCAGGAAACGGTGCAGGCGGCGCTGCAGCAGTTCTACGAAGTGCGTACGGCGCCGCCCGAGGTCCACGTGCCGGTCAAGGTCGAGGACAAGGAGGCGGTCGAGCGCTGGCTGAGTGAGCACGCCGGGCGTAAGGTGACGCTCTCGGTCCCGAAACGGGGCGACAAGCGCGGACTGCTGGAGCTGGCTACCCGCAACGCCGCCCTGGGCTATCGCTCGCGCTACAGCGACGAGGCCGTAGCCCGCGGCCAGGCGCTCGAAGAGCTGCGACAGGTGCTGAGTCTGCCGGCGGTACCGCGACGGATCGAGTGCTTCGACATCTCGACCATTCAGGGCAGCGAGACGGTCGGGTCGATGGTGGTCTGCGAGGACGGCCGGCTCGTGCGCAAGGAGTACCGGAAGTACCGCGTGCGCGGCGACCGATGGGGGGAGGAACGCACCGCGGCGCCCGGTGCGCGCCGGAAGCGATCCAAGCGTCGTGCGACCGAGTCCCGTGTTTCCCGGTCCTCGGTCGACGGCTCTCAGCCTCTGAATCCGGATGTCCGATCCCAGACCCCCGATCCCCGGTTGTTAGACGATTTCGCGGCGATGCACGAGGTGGTGGGACGACGCTGTCGCCGGTTGCTGGACAACGGCGACCCGCTGCCCGACCTGGTGGTCATCGACGGCGGCAAAGGGCAGCTCTCGGCCGCGTATGAGGCATTTGGGGCGCTCGGTCTGTCGAACCTGGTGGCGGTCGGCCTCGCCAAGAGAGAAGAGCTCATCTTCACTCGAGATGCGTCCGACCCGATCATCCTTGAGCCAACCAGCGCCGCCCTGTTGTTGTTGCAACGGATTCGCGATGAGGCGCACCGATTCGCGGTCACCTACCATCGGAAGGCGCGCAGCAGACGGGATTTCCGGTCGGAGCTCGACCTCATCCCCGGGGTCGGCGCCCGCCGACGCCGGGCGTTGCTCAGCCAGTTCGGCAGCGTGGCCAACATCAGACGCGCGACGCGCGAGGAGCTGGTGCCGGTTCTCGGCGCCCGGGTCGCCGACGCGGTCATCCGGCATTTTGCCGACCGTCCCCGCAGCCGGGCCGACGTGTCCTGACGTGTGCCGGTTGCCCTATGCGGGCCACAAGTCATATCCTTGCTCGACTTGCCAGAT
>JASLOY010000190.1 GCA_030745255.1 Vicinamibacterales bacterium | reverse complement strand
TCTCGGTGAGGAACTGGCGTAGCTGGCGAAAGCGCCCGGCGCCCAGCGCGGCGCGGATGCCCACCTCGCGCTGGCGGCTCATGAAACGAGCGATCAGCACGTTGGTGACGTTGACGCAGGTGATCAGCAGCAGGAAGCCGACGGCGCCGAGCAGCGCCATCACCGTGTCGTCGTCTCCGTCGACGTGGAATGTGTCGTCGAGGTCGAAACCGTCATCGACGGCGGGCGTGTCCTCGAGCACTGTGTCGATGCGCTCGGAATCGGGAGCGGCGCCACGCTTGGCGTCTGTGTCCACGGACCGCTCGACCTTCGCTGCTGCACCAGGCGGACGTGGCTGATAAGCCTTCGGCTTGCGGAGCTCCTCCGGATCACCGCGATCGAGGGTCCGCTCGGTCCAGTCGAACGTAGGTTCCGACGCGCTCTCGGGTCTTCTTCGTCTCGCCATGGTTAGAGCCGCTCCCTCGGTTCCGGTTGTCTCGGCACCTGCGGACAGGCGTTTCGAGACACCCTCGACGGCGAACGCGGGGCCATCGTGCGATACCGGGCGCCCTGGGTCGCCCACGTCACCGTCACTTCCGACCAGGACCTGGCGAACCGTACCGGCCCCGGTCCAGTCCACCGCATCTGCGAGCTCATCGACGAACAGCCGTGCCGACCCAGGCCGCGCCTGGGGCTGGTCGGCCAGCGCGGCGACGAAGAGCCGTGTCACGCGGCGCGCATCGCGCACGCCAGGCACACCGGCAAGGTGGTCGGCATCCTGTTCGCCAATGCCGGTCGCCCGCTTCCCCGTCAGCAGTTCGTAGGCGATCGCCGCCAGTGCGTATCGATCGACAGCGCTCCCCCAATCGGCGCCCGCTATCTGTTCCGGCGCCGTGTAGGGCCGCCGCATCGGCCCTCGCAACCCGATTCGCTCAAGCGCCGAGACCACGCCCAGACCGTTGACACGCGCCAGCTCCGGCGACACGAAGATGTCGCGTAGATGCAGCGCACCGTGCAACAGGCCCAGCGCGTGCGCCGTGTCCAGCGCCTCGGCCAGTTGCACGACAAACGGCAGCGCCGCGTCGGGCGCGGCCGGCGCGTAGTGGCGAATGGCCACATCCAACGACTCGGCAGCCGCATACTCGAGCGCCAGATAGGGCACGCCGTCGGAGAGCCCGGCACCGACCGGTGTCACGATGGTCGGGTGCGACAACCCGCCCTGGACGATCTCGCCCAGGGCGGAGGCAAGCGTGCCGGCGTGTTCCGGAGTAATGTCGAGGTGAAAGGCCTTGACCGCCACCAGCCGGTCGCCATCCGGGTCGTAAGTCCGGAAGACCGGTCCGAAGACGCCCACCCCGATCTGGTGCATCACCCGATAGGGACCGAATGCACCGGGAGGTGTGAACGCACTCGAATCGTCGTATGTCAGGGTGGCGGTACCTCCAGTTGGATTCATAAAATAGCACGGAAGTGCACTATTTTTCAACACGATAGAACGAATCAAGGTCTTCCGGTGTGTCGACGCTTCCCCCATCCACGGCCCTGGCCGCCGTGGGTCGGCACATCCTTGACACTCCCAGACACCCTCTGCGACAGTTGTGGCCCTGTGTCTGCGGATCGCTCCGACATCACCTTTCCCGAATCCGTTGCGGTCGACCTCCGGCGATTTCCCGGCATGAGGCGACTGGCCACGGATTACACGACCAATTTTGCGGCGCTCGAGCCGTTCTTCGCCGGCGATCCCGCCGACCGGTCCGCCTGGCAGCACGCCATTGCAGCCCGAACGCGCTCGCCGGCGACCGACGGAGTGGTTACGACTCTCCTCCGGGCGCAGCAGCAGGCACGTGGCGCCCCAAGCATGGCGTCTGAGGCGGCCGGACGCCTGGACGACCCGCGCGCCGTCGCCGTCGTGACAGGGCAACAGGCTGGACTCTTCGGTGGGCCTCTGTACACGCTGCTCAAGGCGGTCTCGGCCATTCGCCTGGCCCGACAGGTCGAGCACGCCCATGGCGTGCCGGCAGTCGCCGTGTTCTGGGTGGACGCCGAGGACCACGACCTCGATGAAATCCGCAGTTGTGGCATCCTCGATGCGGAGCTACAGCTCAAGACCGTGTCGCTGTCGATACCGGCAACCGCGCCCGGTACGCCGGCGGCGAGCGTCCGACTCGGCGGCGAAGTCGCCACCGCCGTCGACGCCCTGGCAGCTGCGTTGCCTGAAACCGACTTCACTCCGGATCTGATGGCCGGGCTTCGTCACGCCTACGCGGACGGACGTGGCCTGGTCGAAGCCTTCGCGGTCTGGATTGAACAGCTGCTCGGCGACCTCGGCCTGGTCGTCTTCGACGCCTCGGACCGGGCGGCCAAACCACTGGCCTCGGCGCTGTTCGAACGCGAGATCGCAAGCGCCGGCACGACCACGTCACTCGCGCGGGTTGCGGGCGAGCAGCTGCGCGACGCGGGATTCCACGCTCAAGTAGAGCCCCTGCCAGACTCGGTGGCCCTCTTTCTGCTCGAGGGGACGCGCCGCTCCATCCGGCAAGATGGTGACAGGCTCCGCGTCGGGGATGAACCGATCGACCGGAGACAACTGCTGGCTCGGCTTCGCGACGACGCCGCCTGTCTCGGTCCAAATGTGCTGCTTCGCCCAATCGTGCAAGACCGGCTGTTTCCCACCGTGTGCTATGTCGCCGGGCCAAACGAGCTCGCCTATCTGGCGCAACTCAAGCAGGTCTACACGCACTTCGCCGTACCGATGCCGCTCGTCGCCCCACGCCTCAGCGCCACGCTGGTGGACGCGGCCGTTATCAAGTTCCTGCGTCGGAACAACATCGCGATGGAGATGCTCCAGCCACAGGATGAGTCGGAGCTGAACCGATTGCTGGGAGACCAGTTGCCCGAGAGCGTGGACGAGGCGATGCGAGCAGCCGAGGACACCATTCGGGACCGGATGGGATCGCTGACTGCGGCCGTTGCCAGCGTGGACCCGACGCTCGCCGGCGCGGCCGAATCAACGCTTGGGCGCATGGAACGCGACCTGCGCAACCTCCAGAACAAGGTGGTGCAGGCGGCCAAGCGACGAGACGAGACGTTGCGGCGGCAGTTCACGCGAGCGCAGGCGCAGACCTTCCCGCAAGGAAGCCCTCAAGAACGGGCGGTTGGCGCCGTCTATTTCCTGAACCGATACGGCCCGGCCCTGGTCGACCGACTCGTGACCGATCCGACACTGGACGCGAGCCATCACTGGGTGATCACGATCTAGAGTGGGCCGGAGTGCCCGGCCCGTCCTGGGCTTTGGGCTTTGGGCTGAGGACCGGGGTGAGGGTCGGGTGCGGGAGTATACTCAAGTGATGCGACAGCGGTTCCACACTCGTCGCTGGATGTGGCTGGCGTCACTCGTGCTGGCAACTGCCTGCGGCGCTGGTGATCCGGAGACACCGCCGGGTCCGGCGGTCGCCGCCGATGCGGTGAACCTGCCGACGGTCGATCCGGTCCCGGAAGTGCTGCCCGCGATTGTGGCACGGGTCAACAGCTACGACCTCACCAAGGAAGAACTGGAGAGAGCAGTCCGCAGCGCCGAGATCCAGGCCGGCCAGGCCCTTCCCACGCAGTTTCGTGATCAGGTGTATCGATCGGTGCTCGACCGGCTGGTCTCGTTCCATCTCCTGGTGCAGGAGTCCGAAACCCTGAGCATCGTGGTTGACGAGGCTGGTGTCGATGCCCGCATCGAGACCATCCGAGCCACCTTCCCCGACGATGAAGCGTTCGAGACCCAGCTGGACAGTTGGGAGACCACGATCGACGCCTTGCGTGAGGAGACCAGACGGGATCTCCTGGTGGAACGCGTGCTCGAGTCTGAAGTACTGCCGGGCATTGACGTGGACGTCGAAACTACGCGGGAGTTCTACGAGCAGCACGCCGCGGAATTTACCGAGGGTGGCGGCGTCGAGGCACGCCACATCCTGATTGGCATCAGCCCGGACGCGAGCGACCGGGAGAAGACCGAGGCGAGGGACCGTGCCGACAGCCTCCGGCTCGACGTGGAGGCCGGCGCCGACTTCGCCGAACTGGCTCGAACCCAATCAGAGGACCCAGGGTCGGCGGCGAACGGCGGCGACCTGGGTACCGTCGTCCGGGGGCAGACGGTCCCGGCATTCGAGGCAGCCCTGTTTGCGCTCGAACCTGGCGACCTCAGCGATGTCATCGAGACCCCGTTCGGCTTTCACGTCATCCAGATGGTCGGCCGCGAGGCCGAGCGAACCGTGCCGTTTGCCGAGGCCAGCGTCCAGATTCGCGAGTTTCTGGTCGAGCAGGAACAGCAGGCGAGAGTCGCCGCATTCATCGAAGAACTGAAGGCGAAGAGCAACATCGAGATCCTGATATGAGCCCTTCGCCCCCTCACTCGGCTCGGGACATCCTGGCACGGCAGGGGGCGCGACCACACCATGAGAAATGAAGACGTCTTCGAGGCGGTCGCCGCGGCCCTGAAGCGTGGAGAACCTTCCGCGCTGGTGACCATCATTCGCGCGCAGGGGTCGACCCCCCAGCGGGTTGGCGCCAAGATGCTGGTGTTTCCAGATGGGCGGACGGTGGGCACGATCGGCGGCGGCTGTTACGAGAACGAAGCGTTCTGGAAAGCGCGGACGGCGATAGAAACACGGCAGCCGGTAATCGCCAAATACGAGCTGGCAGACGACCTTGCCGAGGATTCCGGACTGATCTGTGGAGGTCAGATGGAAGTGTACATCGAACCGCTCGAACCGGCCCCGGCACTCTATCTGGTGGGAGCCGGCCATGTGTCGTATCACCTGGCCAAAGCCGCGCACACCGTCGGTTTCCGACTCCACATCATCGACGACCGTGAGAAATTCGCCAACGCCGAGCGGTTTCCGGATGCCGAGGAAATCATCGTCGACTCGATTCCAGAGTGGCTGACGCAAGCGGAGTTGCCAGCGCATGCCTTTGCGGTCATCCTGACCCGTGGCCACCGGCACGACCTCGACGCTCTCCGCGCACTGGCACCGAAACAGCTGCGCTATCTTGGCCTGATCGGTAGCCGCGCCAAGGTCGCACGCATCTACGAGGCGCTGGAAACCGAGGGGATGCCCCCTGAACAGTTTCGGCGCGTTCATGCCCCGGTCGGGTTGAACCTGGGTGCGGTCACCCCGCAGGAAATCGCGGTGAGCATCCTCGCAGAGCTCATCGGCGTGAAATACGGCAAGATCGACACCGACGCCTCTGACACGGGGGACCGCCGGGCGCAGTCGCCGCGTTGGAGCCCCAACAGCGCCACCGAGGTAACGATCGGCGGCTAGCTGTCCGCGGCCCGTGGTGCTGCGGACAGAGCCCGCTAGCGATGCCGAACCGGCAGCCATGAGGGCAGCTCGAGGCGTCGCTTCGCGGGCCATACGGTATACTGGCAGGCGTGATGTCGCGGCAGCCAGTCCCGCCCGGACACTCCGGCGCAGACCTCCCAGAACGCACCCGCCGGCTTCTCGCCGCGCTGATTCAGGAATATATCGACTGCGGGGCGCCTGTGCCGTCGCGCTGGCTCGCCGAACATGGCGGGTTCGGGCTGTCGTCGGCGACGGTGCGCCAGATCCTCGCTCGACTCGAGGAGGCCGGGTTCGTGAAGCAGCCTCACAAGTCGGCAGGGCGTGTCCCGACGGACCTGGGTTACCGCTGCTACGTGGACCTGCTGCTCGAGCACCGTCATGCAGCCCGGTCGACGTCGGCGGTCGAGGCGCGACTCCGACAAGCCGGGTCGATCAATGGCGTGTTGTCCAACGTCTCACATGAGCTCTCCCGGGTGTCGCACCATCTGGGGTTCGTGCTGGCACCGACCAACGAAGTGGCGGGATTCGAGCACATCGAATTCGTGCCACTCGAAGGCAACCGCATTCTCGTGCTGGTTACGGCGCAGGGTCAGCAGGTGTGCCACAAGGTGATCGACATCGGCGAACGCGTGGGCCGCAGCGAGCTCGAGCAGGGAGCGAACTATCTGAACCGGGAGTTCCGTGGTCTGACCCTGGGCGAGGTGCGCGCTTCCGTCATCGAGCGTCTGCGTCAGGAACAGGTACTCTACGACGAACTTCTGTCACGTTCGCTTCGGCTGGCAAGCTCGACCCTCGAAGACATGGTTCCCCACGAGAGCGTGTTCATCGACGGGGCCACGTTCCTGTTCGACGAGGTCTCCGACGACGACAGCACGGTGCCGCTGGCCACGTTGCGCGCGCTGCTGTCGATGATGGAGGAGAAACATCGGCTCGTGCGTCTGCTCAGCGAGTATCTCGGCGCAGACGGACTGAGAGTGGTCATCGGCACCGAACACTCGGAAACCGATCTGCAGCCCTTCAGCCTGATTGCCTCGACCTATTTCGACGGCCGGCAGACTGGCACCGTCGGCGTGATCGGTCCACGTCGGATGCGCTACTCACGGGCCATCGCGGCGGTTGACAGCGTCTCGCAAGCGGTCAGTCGCGTCCTCGTGAACCACACCCCTTCGCCGGAAGACAATGCCCGATGAACGCGACATGGAGCGGTCCGAGGACGCAGCTCCACCGGATGAGACGACGCCTGCGTCTGACGACGAGCGGCCCGCTGACAGCGCTGATGTGGCTCGGCCCGAGGCCGACGACCTCGCTCGTCTGCGGCGCGAGTGCGATGAGCACCGCGACCGGCTGATTCGCACAACCGCCGACTTCGAGAACTATCGCAAGCGCACGGACCGTGAGCGGCGCGAGCTGGTCGAGCACGCCGCGATGGATCTGTTGCAGGACCTGTTGCCCCTGGTCGACGATTTCGAGCGCGCGCTGGCGGCTGACGTCCAGCAGGGCGACGCCTATCGTCGCGGCGTCGAGATCATCCACAAACAGCTGCTTGAACTGATGGCCAGACGCGGGGTTGTACCCATCGAAGCCGTCGGAGCCGATTTCGACCCGAATCTACATCAGGCCGTCACGCA
>JASLOY010000018.1 GCA_030745255.1 Vicinamibacterales bacterium | reverse complement strand
GAGGATCCGGCCCAGATCCGGCCGGCCTTGGAGCGGGCCCAGGCCAAGGTCGACCAGGGCATCGTGGCGGTGGTCAACGTCAGGACCGACCCGGCCGCCCAGGCCACCACCCAGCGCTTCGCATCGTATTCGACCTGACCCGACTGATGAGCCCGGCTTCGGTGTGGCGCGCTGGGTCGAAGCGACTACCGATGCGCAGTCGAAAGGCGAGCTGTCTCCACATGTCGGATGCCCTTCGTGGGTACGTATCGAACTCTCTGTCTGGCGCCAGACTCAGATTTCGAGCCGATGCTGACCGAGATTCGTCATTCGGCTACAGCGACTTGACCCGACCGTCTGATCACCGTCCGCTCTTCCCCGAAGGTCCGCTCGGTCGCCGGCCCGTCGCGGCCTCGATGCCTGGCCGGGGCGGACGAACGGATCGTTGCTACGACTGCCACCTGCGGTGCCGATGACGTGGGCAGAAACTGCCTTACCTGACACGCTGTCGCCTGAACAGCCCCAAGTTTCTGGGCTCGCGCGACGCGGCTTGGGTACTGCGCTCGGCCTGGCGTAGCCTCTCCATCGACGACGTGCCAACCACGGCAGCCCGCGGCGGGCGTCCTGTGTCAGGTGGTCCGCGATCACTGTGAGACGTTTCGAGCGCAGGCGCCTGACCTCCGCGACGGGGAGGGCCTTCCCAGCTTCGTGGAACAAGAGTGTCGTGGTTTCTGAGGATGTGGCGCCCTGGGTGCCGGCTTCGCCCGGTTTCGGTGCTCGGGATGTGGGTTCGACCGGCTCGTGCCGTTCAGTTGCAAGGGCCGCGCGCATTCACCCGACTGAGGCGTTGCGGTTGGACTGACGTCGAACGGGGCCATCGTTTCGGGGAGCTCGCGACCAGGGTTCTCGACGTGACCGCTGATGCAGTAGCGCCGCCCCGCCGGTTCGACCCTGCGCCGCCCGGCGCGTTCCGGGGGTGGCCCCGTTGCGTCCGGTTGCCCGCGTAAGTCTCCAAGAGGACAACACCGGGGAGGCCCGGGGGAGAGACACGATGGGTAGAGCGTCCACCGCCGCGATCGTCGTGCTGCTGCTGGCCGGAGTCGCGCAGGCTCAGACGGCGCCGACCACCTGACTTCGCTGGAGTTCGAGCTCGTCATGACGCGGCGCGATTCTCAACACGTCTGAACCTGGTGCCGGAGGTGGGTCGAATCTAAACGGAGCTCCGCACAGGGGCTCGCAGGCGCCGACGCTCGCCGCCTACGGGTCGAACAGAAATCGTGAGACGACGACTTCGGCTTCCTGACCGTTCGATGGGGGCACGCCGCCGTCAAGCCACAGGTTGATTCGGGCGTTCTCTCTGCCAGCGGAAGGGACGTCGGGGCCCGTATACAGCCAGCGTTCGACCGTCGCTGCGACGCTTTCGAACAGGATGCTGTCGCCGCGCCATTCGAACCAGTGCGTGGACAGCGAGGTGCCGGTGCGGATACCGAACCGGTCGATGTTGCCGGGCCTGTCCCAGGGCTGCACCACGAACTGGGCGTTCTCCGCACTCGTGCGCCCACGCTTGAATTCGATGTCGATCTCACGATAGTTGGAGCCCGGCGCGGTGCTGTCCCACGTGAACAGACCAAGCACGACGTTGGGGTCGAGCTGGTCGACCGGGCTTGCCAGCTCGAACGTGTATCTACCCAGCCCCAGTGACACGCTCGCGATGACCTCCGCGCTGTACCACCTCCCGGCCCTGGCCGTGATCTTGAGATGGAGGCGCCCGGCTTCATCCACCCAGACGTTGTCCGAGGCGTCAGAAAAGAGATTGGGCCCGGGACCGACAGGCGCGTCGCTCCGCTTAACCCGCCACTGGTAGCCCGAAAACTCGATCGTTGGGGTCGCAGGTGTCCCGCGACGTGTTGCCTCGGTCCTCGCGACCGCGCGGTCGTAGAGCGCGACCGGCAGCGTTGGCGTGTTGGGCCCGGCCGGTGGCGGTTGATAGTCGTCCGGCACGAGAAAGGCGGCGATCCGGGTTGCCTCGTGGTCGACACCCCCGGTGGTAATGTCGCAGTGCCACGAGCCGTCCGTCCCAATCTTCGTGAGTGGCCGGTTCCACGTGGGCTTTGTCCACCAGCTTCCCGCTACGAAGATGTAGACGGCGACCGCGTGACGGGAAGCGTCGACATTGGTAACCCGGCCCTCCAGATTCTCGACACCCGCAAACGCCGGCACCAGGGTGAAGGCAATAGCCGGAGCTCCTCCAGGCGCTATCACGTCGGTCGGCGAGAGGGGCGGCTCCGAGTCGCCGCAGGACAGGCACGCAGTCAACAGCACGGGCGGCCCGAGAGCCCGCCATAGAGACCGAACGACGGCCGGTGACCTGCTCCAACGACACCACCGGCGCGGGTCCGTCGTGAGCGGCTCGGTCACAATCGCCGACACGTCACGAATCGCGGCCCAGTCCGGCCCGACCAGCATCTGAACATCGTACATCTCATTCGACCCGCCCGCGGCGGGGTTGCCGGGTAGCTGATGCGGCTCCCCCGGGATGGTCTCCTTCCTCCGGTTGAACCGGGCATAGCCGGAGATCATGAAGTAGTCGGTGCCGTCGACGCTGAACGTGAAGTGTGTTTCCGGCGAGTTCGACGCCGGTTCGGTGATGAATGGCCTCCCTAGGCTCACGGAACTGCAGGTCACTCCAGGCCTCGAGCTCGCCCAATCTGCCCAACACTCAAGAGAACGTAGCCCGCACCAAGAACGAACGTCGTGTCGTCCGACGTGTGACCTGCCCCCGGGATCCGCTACACGGAGGTCGGACCCACAGGGGCCGCAAAGCCCACGGGGTCTTGAGCATTGCGAGCGTGCTCGTAACACGTTTATTCATAGATACTTAAGTCCATACGCATCCGAGAATGTGTACGTTTGTGTGTAGGTCACACACGCATTCTCCAGCTGTGGATGACCCTAGAGATCTAAGAACGGGGCAGTAGGGGAGGCGTCGAGCTGTGGGATTCAGTCTTTGTCGGTGGAAGACGCCTGAGCCGTTTCGCGTGGCGTTGTCGCATTGGTCCATGAGCGTCCGCGTCGTCCAGACCGCCACGACCACCCCGCCGACGCCGCCCAGCAGCGCGAGCAACAGGCTCTCGCTGATCAGCTGGCTGACCAGGCGGGACCGACCGCCACCGAGTGCCGCACGCACCGCCATCTCGCGCGACCGGACCAGGCCCCACGCAAACAGCAGGCCGGCGACGTTGGCGCAGGCAATCAGTAACACCAGCCCCGCCAGCCCCATCATCACGTTCCAGACCACCGGCATCAGGCTCGACGCCGACGGCTCCGGGTACTCCACCAGCGCCCGCGTGGGGTGCGGGGCGCAGCCCCGTCTAATTAGTCGTCCAGCGCAAATACGAACAGGTAGCTCGACGTTTCGAGGTTGTCGTACTTCACCGGGTGCAGGTGCCGGCCGCTCGACTGCACCGCCACGTACTGCCTCGGGCCGATCGAATAAGTCACCGGAGCGCCCTTGAGCGGCGTGCCCACATTGAAACGCCAGAGCTCCTCGAGTGTCTCGTCGTTGTAGGCGACCACCCAGCCGTCCTGCAGCGCGGTAAAGACCAGTCCGCCGGCTGTGGCGACCACTCCGGAACGGATCTCGATGTCGGTCACCGCCTTGCCGATCACGTTGTGGTCGACGGCGTCGAACGCGGTCAGCGCACCGTAGTAGAGGTCGCTGTCTGTTTGGCGGCGCTGGCTGGCCCGTGGGTCGAGGTCACCGTCGGGCCCAGCCGGCACCATGGCGGCGCCGGTCTGCGAGAAACAGCCCTCCGTGCCGACACCGTAGGCGATGTGCTTGACCGGGTTGTAGGCCAGCGGCTGGTGGGCAACGCCGCCGTGCCATGTGGGGCACGTCCGCTTCATCTCGTCACGGTCGGCACGCAGGGCACGCGCCTCGGGGTTGTAGATCTGCACGTCGAGATTCGGATCGTATTCGAGCGGCATGCCGGTGACGGGGTTCAACCCGGCGGTCCAGTTCAGGTCGTTCACATACTTCGCGCCGCGGATGAAGCTGCCGTCGGTGCGGTCGAGCGTGTAGAAGAACCCGTTCCGGCCGTAGTGGGCGACCACCTTGCGCATCCGGCCGTCGATCTCGAGGTCATAGAGCATGTGCACGCCGACCTCGTCGTAGTCCCACGAATCGTTCGGCGTGTACTGGAAGTACCAGGCCAGTTCACCGGTGTCGACGTCGAGCGCGATGGCGGCGTTGGTGTAGAGGTTGTCACCGGGCCGGAACTCCGGGTCATAGGCCGGCCACGGGTTGCCGGTCCCAACGATGTACAAGTTGGTCTCGGGGTCGAAGGACCCGGTTTGCCAGATGCCGCCGCCGCCGGTTTTCCACGAGTTGTGATCGTCCTTCCAGGTCTCGCTGCCGGGCTGCCCGGGCTCCGGCACCACATACCAGCGCCAGAGCTCGTCGCCGGTTTCGACATCGAGCGCTGCCACCCAGCCACGGGTCCCACCGTCACCGGCGCCGTTCTGGACGATGACCTTGCCGTTGGCGACCGCCGGCGCGGTCAGGAACCGCTCGCGGCGCCCGAACTCGTTGGTCCCTGCGACCTCCACATCCCAGACGATCTCGCCGTCGTCGCGGTCGATGGCGATGACGCGGCCATCGGGCAGATTGGCCAGCACCTTGTCTTCCCACAGCGCGATACCGCGCGAGCGTGAGGTGTTGCCCTCGTGGTCCACGCCGGGGTCGGCGATCCAGACGAAGTCGCCATAGTCCGGGTTGCGCGCGTCGATCTTGTACACCGTGCCCCACCCATCGGTCGTGTACATGAACCCGTTGTCAATCAGCGGGTTCACCTCGCTCTCGGGCCCGTTACGGCCGGTGTCCTGCATCCCGCCGAGCGCCAGCGCCCACACCATCTGCAGATCCCCGACGTTCTCACGATTGATCTGGGTGAGCTTGGAATAGCGCGTCGAGCTGTAATCCCCGTTCATGATCAGCCAGTTCTGCGGCTCGTTCGCGGCGTTGATCAGCCGGTCTTTGTTGACCGTCAGACTGTACTGGCCGTCGAGCGCGACCGCCGCCGCCACGACGACGAGGGCGCAGGCAAGGATCGTCTTCACCACAGAACGTTGGTACATGGTCTGGTCTCCCCCTGGACGGTTGGTCCGGATAGCTTACACCGAACTCGTCAACCGAACATCGTCACCAGTGTCAACAGCACGCC
This sequence comes from Vicinamibacterales bacterium, assembly GCA_030745255.1. GTDB lineage: Bacteria > Acidobacteriota > Vicinamibacteria > Vicinamibacterales > UBA8438 > NP936. The sequence goes on along the minus strand of JASLOY010000018.1, from coordinate 12,507 downwards.
CCCGGCAATCACCGACCCGAGCTGACCGGCGGTGTTGGCGCCCATGGCGTGCATCAGCACATGGTTGGTGAAGTCCTCCTCCTGTGCCACCTTCTGGACGAGCCGCCCGCTCATCGGGAACGCGCTGATACCGGCCGCGCCGACGAGTGGGTTGACCTTGCCGCGTGTCACGATAGCGAGGACCTTGCCGAAGAGGAGGCCTGCCACGGTGTCGAGCACAAAGGCAAACAGACCGAGACCCAGGATGAACAGCGTCTGGGTCTGGAGGAAGGTGTCGGCCTGCATGAGGCTGCCGACGGTGAGACCGAGAAAGATGGTCGAGAGATTGGCGAGCTCGTTCGACGCGGTTTTTGCCAGCTGCGGGACGACGCCCGATTCCTTCAGCAGGCTGCCGAACATCAACGTGGCGATGAGCGGGGCCGATGCCGGTACGAGCAAGCCGACGACCACGGTCACCACGATAGGAAAGGCAATGACCGCGCCGCGCGGGACCGGGCGGGGGGCATACTCCATCCTGATTCGGCGTTCGGCGCGAGTCGTGAAGAGCCGCATCAGCGGCGGTTGAATGATCGGCACCAGGCTCATGTAGGAGTAGGCGGTCACCGCAATGGCAGGCAGCAGCTCTGGCGCGAGCAGGGACGAGACGTAGATGCTGGTCGGTCCGTCGATGGCCCCGATGACCGCGATTGAGGCGGCCTCGTTCAGCGGAAAGCCGATCATGGTCGCCAGGATGAGGGTGGCGAAGATGCCCAGCTGGCCCGCTGCCCCGAGGATGGCGAAGACCGGCTGCGACAGCAACGGGCGAAAATCCATCATCGCGCCGATGCCGATGAAGATGAAGAGCGGGAAGAGCTCGGTGTCGATGCCAAACTCGATCAGGATGTGGAGCAGCCCCTCCGGCTGATTCATCGGTGAATTCGGGAGGTTGCCGAGCAACACGCCGAACCCGATCGGCAGCAGAAGCGTCGGCTCGTACTCCTTGGCGACGGCGAAGTAGATGAGCACACCACCTACCGCGAACATGAGGAGTGTTTCCGGGCCGATGGAGGGAATCATGATCTAGACGGGGCTTCGCCCCGGACCCCCGCGGGTGCTACGCGGGGACCCCGAAGCCCCACTCCGCACCCGCGAGGCGCGCATGTGCGCGCCTTGTTCCAAGGTTGATACGGGGCTGCGCATTACGTGGGGACGAAGGTGACGAGAGGTTCGCCCTGCACGACGCGACCGCCTTGGGCCACGTGGACCGTTGCGACGGTGCCTTCCCACGGCGACCGAATGACGTTCAACATCTTCATCGCTTCGAGTGTCAACAGCTCGTCGCCCCGCTCGACGGGCTGCCCGGCGCTGACGGCGACCGACGCGACGACACCTGGAATCGGCGCAGTCATTGCTTGTGGGCTATCGACGGAGGTGGCCGTTCCCGGCGCGGTGAGCGGCGAGGGGACATGCGCGACGTCCGTCGGGAGCGGCGTCTGTTCGGCGCGATTCTCGTCGTCGGCGCGGGCCGGCTCTACGTCGACCGAGAAAGCCACACCGGAAAGCCGTGCGGTCACGGGACGTGCATGCGGATCGTCGATTTCGACATCGTAGATCCGACCGTCGATGGTGACCCGGTATCGCTTCACGATCGCGTCCTTGCTCGAGCCGTTGGCTGACTGAGCCTGCGGGTGTGGTGCATTCGGCCCCAGGCCGACGCCGGCGCGGTAGCGTCTGCCGGCGTCGGCTCGGTGCCGGCGCATGCCACGGCGACAGCGAGCGCCACGGCGTGCTGCTGACGCTCCCGTTCCTCCTCTTCTTCGGCCCGCGTGTCGACGACTTGGGCGACGGGCGGCTCGTGTTCCTCCGGCGCCGGCACCGGAACGTGACGAAAGAGCCATGGCGCCGTCAGCACATACATCAGTCCGATCAGGCCGGCGAGCGCGATGAAGAGCAGCGCCGTGCCGATCGCCGAGATCTCCAGCACCGCCTCGAGTTGGGGCGTCATCACAGCGGGATATTGCCGTGCTTCTTCGGCAGCGATGCAGGCTGCTTGTCTCTGAGGAAGTCGAGCGCGGCGGCCACCCGTGACCGGGTCTCGCGCGGATAGATGACATTGTCGAGGTGACCGGACGATGCGGCGACGAACGGCGAGTTGAACCGTTCCTGGAATTCGCCTTCGAGTCGAACCCGCTCGGCGTCTCGGGTCGCCGGGGCCGCCGCCGCCAGCTGTCGCGCGTACAGGATGCTCACCGCGCCCTTCGGGCCCATCACGGCGATTTCGGCCGTCGGCCACGCGAAACAGACGTCGGTCCGGATCATCTTGCTGCTCATCACGATGTAGGCGCCGCCATATGCTTTTCGCAGCACGACGGAGATTTTCGGTACCGTCGCCTCGGCGTAGGCGTACACGATTTTTGCGCCATGACGGATGATGCCCTGATGCTCCTGGCCGGCGCCGGGCAGGAATCCCGGGCAATCGACCAATGTCAGGACCGGGATGTTGAACGCGTCGGCGAATCGGATGAACCGGGCGATCTTGTCCGAGGCGTTGATGTCGAGCACACCGGCCAGGTAGGACGGCTGGTTGGCAACACACGCCACGACGCGGCCCCGGAGCCGCGCAAAGCCAACCACGGCGTTTGGCGCGAACGCGGCGTGGACTTCAAGGAACGAGTCGCGGTCGGCGATCAGGCGGATGGCGTCCCGGACGTCGTACGCCATCTCGGTCGACGCCGGGAGCAGGCGGTCCAGTGCCTCGTCATCGGGTGCGAGCTGGTCGTCTGGGGTGAGCACGGGTGGATCGTCGGCATTGTTCGACGGGAGGTAGCTGAGGAGCTGACGTGTGAACTGAAATGCCCCGTTCTCATCGTCGGACACGAAATGCGCGACGCCGGAAGTCGCGGCGTGCACCTCCGCGCCGCCCAGAGTCTCGACGTCGACCTCTTCACCGGTCACCGTGCGGATGACGTCCGGGCCGGTGATGAACATATAGCTGCTGCCACGGGTCATGACGACAAAGTCGGTGAGTCCGGGGGAGTAGACGGCGCCGCCGGCGCAGGGTCCCAGCATGAGGCTGATCTGCGGTACGACCCCGCTGGCCTGGGTGTTGTGCCAGAAGAGATCGCCGAAGCCCGCCAGGCTCCAGACGCCTTCCTGAATGCGCGCGCCGACGGAATCGAGCAGCGCGATGATCGGCAGCCCCCCGCTGGTGGCCGATTCGAGGAGACGTCCGACTTTCTGGGCCTGGATTTCCGAGAACGACCCGCCCCGTACGGTGAAGTCTTGGGCGAAGATGGCGACGCGGCGTCCATCGATCAGGCCGAACCCGGTCACCACCCCGTCGCCGGCATGCCGTTCTTTCTCGAGTCCGAACCCGGCGTGGCGATGTTCGACGTAGGGCGCAATTTCCTCAAACGACTCCGCGTCGAGGATCCGCTCGATCCGCTCACGCGCGGTGAGCTTGCCGCGAGCATGCTGCGCGTCGATCCGCTTTTGGCCGCCGCCGAGATGCGCCGCCGTCCGACGTTCAGAGATGACGTCGCTCTTTCCCGTCGTCGGGGCGGGGGCCTGGTCTGGCGTCGGGGCCACATCGACTGGCACCGTGGCGGCTTCGTCTGACGCGTTGTCGCCGAGAGACGGGCTCGTCCCGCCTGGCTGGTCACGCGGTCCGTCAGCCGGACTGGGTGGTTCCATCGATGGGACGCTCGCCGGTGGACTCGGAAGACTGGTCGCCTCGCGTAACTGAGATTGCGCTGTTTCGATCGCCGACGGGTCGGACGACGCCTCGTCCAGCCGTTTTCGGCGTGAAGCGCGACGTCGCCGGAATGCGCGCAAAGTCGCCAGCACGGCCGCGCCTGCCACGGTGGTCGTGATCGGAAAACCGAACAGCTTCTGAGAGGGCGTGTCGGATGCCGCCGCCTGATCGCGATTGCCCGGGGCCGAGCCGGCTGGCTCCGTGGGGTTACCGGTGGGAAGTTCAGGAGGCATGCAACAAGGTCACAGTCAGCGCGCCGACAATTTTGTCAAGACACGCTCACTGTATGGTAACAAATCGCGTCGGTGTCGGTGAGGTCGCCTGGTCGTGCACGTGGGGGCGCAGGCGATGCGACTCAGGCCCGCTCAGGATTTGCGCTCGCGGTTGCGTCCTCCTTGAGGGATAATTGGCCGAATCAAACGCACAGCGTCACGCGGCGGGTGTCATTACTCGATGAACGGGAGAATGTACGTGCGGCATCGACCTTTCACGTCTGTCGGTGTAGTGGCTGCCCTCATGACAGTCTGGGTCACGGTTGCGGCTCCTGTCAGCGGACAGTGGCCAGCTTTCCAGGCCAACGCGGGCCAGGGGGGGGCGCAGCCCTACACGGCGCCGCGCACGCCTGACGGTCAACCTGACCTCCAGGGGTTCTGGTCGAATCAGACGTATACGCCGCTCCAACGGCGAGACGGGGTGACCAAAGCGTACTACACCTCGGAAGAGGTGGCCGCCATCGAAGGTGGGGCCGCCGAGCGCGAGAGCTCTCAGACCGAGCCCGGGACGATACCGGACGTCCACTACGACTTCACTCAATTCGGGCTCGACCGCAGCCAGGCAGCGCGTGCCCGGAACTTGCGGACATCGCTCATCGTGGACCCGGCGAACGGGCGGCTGCCGCAGGTGAACGCGGAGGGTCGGCGCCGGGCCGCAGAGGTCGCCGCCGCGCAGGAGCGACTGGGTGGGCGCTGGGACTCGGCAGAGGCTAACCAGCTCGACGACCGCTGCATCATCATGGGCGGCGTGGGCCCTCCCCTGATGAACACCGGCTACAACAGCAACTATCACATCGTGCAGGCACCCGGCCACGTGATGATTCTGGCCGAAATGATTCACGACGCTCGGATTATCCCGCTCGCCTCAGCCGACCGCGAGGCGCCCCCTGACGGTCTGCGCCAGTGGATCGGGCTGTCCCGAGGGCGATGGGAAGGTGAGACCCTGGTAGTCGAGACTGCCAACTTCAACGCCAAGAACCCGTTTCGGGGCTCGAGCGACCAGTTACGCGTGACCGAGCGGTTCACCCGCGTGGCCGAGGACACCATCGTCTACCGGTTCACCGTCGAGGACCCGGGGACCTGGGACCGACCCTGGACGGCGGAGATGCCGATGAGCCAGACGAGAGGGCCGCTCTTCGAGTTTGCGTGCCATGAAGGCAACTATGGTCTGTACAACACGCTCGTCGGGGCACGCCTGGAAGAGCAGCAGGCGTCTGACGAGACAGTCGAGGCTGCCGGGCAGACGCGAGACCGATGAGGACCGTGTTGCGGATGCGTCGTGCTCGGTGGGTCGCGCTGTCGATGGCAGCCGTCGCGCTTGCGGTGGCACCCCTCGGCGCGCAGACGCCGGAGTATCGGGCGCCCCGTGCAGCGGACGGTACGCCCGACTTGAACGGTATCTGGCAGGCGATGAATACGGCGCACTGGGACGTCGAGCCCCACGGGGCCGGACCGAGCGTGGTGCGGGAGCTCGGCGCGCTGTCGGCGGTGCCGGGTGGCCTCGGGGTCGTCGACGGCGACGCGATTCCCTATCGTTCGGAGGCGCTCGCGCGACGGGATGAGAACCGTGCACATCGGCTCGAGCGCGACCCGGCGATCAAGTGCTACCTACCGGGGGTGCCGCGTGGCATGTATATGCCGTTTCCGGTGCAGATCATTCAGAGCCAGGAGCACATCATGATTCTGCATGAGTTTGCGGGCGCCGTGCGCACCGTCTACATGAAGGACCAGGTGCCGGCGCCCGCCGATAGCTGGATGGGGTGGTCGAATGGGCGCTGGGACGGCGACACGCTGGAAATCGACACGACCGGGTTCAACGGTCAGACCTGGTTCGACCAGTCGGGCAACTTTCACAGCGAGGCGCTCCATGTGGTCGAGCGCATCACTCGCCGGAGCGCCGAGACACTGCTCTACGAAGTCACCATCGAGGACCCGAACGTCTTCACGCAGCCGTGGACGATGAGCATGCCGCTGTATCGCCGCGTGGAAGACAATGCTCAGCTCCTGGAATTCAGGTGTGTCGAGTTCGTCGAGGACCTGATCTACGGGCATCTTCGCAAGGAGCCCCGGCCCGAGCGGTAGACGTCAGGAGGACTCAATCATGCCTACGAAGCTCGCCTGTCTCATTGCTGGTGTCGGGGTGCTGCTTGCGGGCACGCCGGTCTCGACGCATCATGCGTTCTCGGCGGAGTTCGACATCGACAAGCCGCTCAACCTGACCGGCACGCTCGTCAAGTGGGAGATGATCAACCCGCACTCCTGGTTTCATCTCGAAATCAAGGACGACGCCGGCACGGTCGTCACCTGGATGATCGAGGGCGGTAGTCCGAACGAGCTGATACGCAACGGTGTCACGAAGAACACCCTGGCCATCGGCACCGTGCTGACCGTCGAGGGCTACCACGCCAAGGATGGGACTCCCAAGGGGGTCGGCCGAAACTTCGAGCTCGAGGGTGGGGACCGGCTGTTTCTTGGTGGGTCCGCCGCGCGCGCCGCGCCGGCGACGCGGTAGGGGGCACGCGCGGTCTACTTCAGCTCCATCACCTTCTCGGGGTCGGTCCGGAAGATGAGGTAGCTGATGGTGTCGGTCGTAATCTCGCTCCAGCTGTGTGGCACCCCTTTTGGGACGATGACCATGTCGCCCGGCCCCATCTTCTGCGACGTGCCGCCTTGCATCAGCCCGCTCTGCATCGGTCCGAGCAGGGCACTGTTGGTCTCGCTGATGTCGGTCATCGGTCCCCCGGAGACCATCGTGCCACTGCCCGAGAGCACGTAATAGATCTCGTCCAGCTTCACGTGGGCGATGCCCCTCAGCGGTCCGCCCGGCGCCCGCTTCGTCCGTTGCACGACCGCCACGCCAAGCTGCTCGTCCCCGACATCGACATGACGAATCATCAGGTCGCTGATCGTGCGGTTCGCATTTTCCCGCAATCGGGCAAGTCCGTCGGCTTCGGTGCGCTCGACATCGGCCGTGGTGATGTAGGTGCCCTCGGTTTGGGCTTGTGCGCTGGCGGCGGGAATCAGAAACAGGGTGGTCAGGGCTGCTGCGGTGCTCAGACGTCGCATTGATGTCTCCTCTGGCTTGAGGCGTAGAACAGTGTGCGTTGTGATTATAGGAGGGATCCGGCGTCAGCTCCTGCCATGATTGGACAGCCAGACGATGTCGAGGGCAAACGAAGAGAGGAGCAATAGCAGTGTCAGGGCCGCGACCACGGTCGCCAGGGCCGGCGGTACGATTGGTCCCAGACAGACGAGCAGCGCGATGCCCTGGAGGACACAGCCGGCTTTCCGCCGTAGCCGCTCTGGCAGCCTGGTCCGCAGCCAGGGCCATCGCCATCCGGCGGCGACGAACAGATAGCGAGGCAGTCCGAGCAGCAGCACCCAGGGCGCGACCCGCCCGCTTCGCCAGACCAGTGCGGCAAGCACCAGCATCAGGAACGAGTCCAGCTCCATGTCGAAACGGGCCCCGAATGGACTGGAGGTACCGGTCTGTCGCGCGACCCACCCGTCCACCCCATCCAGCAGCAACGCAATGGTCGTGACCGCGATAATCCACCAGTAGCCGGTGTCGTGCAGAATCTGGGACTGCGGCACCAGCGCGGCGACAGACAGTATCAGACCCGTTCTTACGAGGGTGACGTGGTTGGCGGCGCCCAGGCCGCGTCGCGGTCGCGTCGCCGGTAGATGCCTGATGACCAGGACGCAGACCAGCGCGTAGATGCCGACGGCACGAAGCAGGTAGGTGGCCGGAAGCTCGAACCACCATGCCGTGGAGCCGGTGACCACCAGCAGCGGTCCAAGCCCGGCCACGAGCTCGGCAGCGACGCGGCTCCACGCGGCGACCCGTCGAGGGCGGGCGGGGGCGCGAGCGTGACCTAGGGCCGGGATCATGGGATATGGTTCGTGTCTGGACTGATCATGGTGGAGCCTATCACTGCGCGCCAGTTCTGGGTCAGGACGCCTGGCTGCGGGGAGATTCGCCAGGCCGTCCTGTCTCCACGACAGGATGACGACGTCCTGGTCCGGAGCCTCTACTCGGGTATCAGCCGGGGCACGGAGTCGCTCGTGTTCAAGGGCGAGGTGCCGTCGTCTGAGTATCAGACGATGCGGGCGCCGTTCCAGGAGGGGGAGTTTCCGGGACCGGTCAAATATGGCTATTCGAGTGTGGGGGAGGTGCTCGAGGGACCGGAGCGGTTGGTCGGTCGTACGGTGTTCTGCCTTCATCCCCATCAGGATCTCTTCGCCGTCCCTGCGACGGCCGTGACGCTGTTGCCGGATCGACTACCGGCCGGTCGCGCGGTGCTCGCCGCCAACATGGAGACGGCGATCAACGCGTTCTGGGACGCGCGGCCGCTGGTCGGGGACCGGATCGTCGTGGTCGGCGCCGGGGTGGTCGGGCTGCTCATCGGCTGGTTGTGTCGTCACACCGCGGGTGCCGAGGTCAACGTGATTGACGTCAACCCAGCGAGGGAGCAGGTTGCCCGCGAGCTGGCGTTGCCGTTTCTCGTCGAGTCGCCCGCAGAAGCAAACGCCGACCTGGTATTTCACGCCAGCGGCCGGCCTGAAGGGCTGCGTTGCGCGCTGGCTGTGGCCGGCGTCGAAGCCACCATCGTGGAGGTCAGCTGGTATGGGAGCCGAACGGTTCCGCTGCAGCTGGGCGAGGCGTTCCACGCGAGGAGGCTAACAATCAAGAGCAGCCAGGTTGGTCTGCTGAGTCCGCTCCAGGCGCCGCGGTGGTCGCACGCTCGCCGCATGAGTCTTGCGCTGAACCTGTTGCAGGACGAGCGGCTCGATGTACTGATTTCAGGCGAAAGCCCGTTTGGGGGGCTGCCTGATGTGATGGCGCGGCTCAGCCAAGAGCCTGGCGACACGTTGTGTCATCGCATCCGGTATCGGGAAGGAGCCAGCGACCCGTGTACAGCCTGAATGTTCGCGATCATTTCATGATCGCTCATAGCTTCACAGGTGACACCTTCGGCCCGGCGCAGCGCCTGCACGGCGCCACCTACGTCGTGGACGCGACGTTTCGGCGCGACGAGTTGGATGCCGCGGGCCTGGTGGTTGACATCGGCCTGGCCAGTCGGCGGCTCAAGGCGATTCTGGCCGAGCTGACGTATCGCAATCTTGACGAGGAGCCGGTATTTGCCGGCAAGAACACCACGACGGAGTTTCTGGCACGGGTCATCTTCGACAGGTTGGCGCAGTCCGCCCGTGACGGGGCGCTGGGTGACGGGGCACGCGGTGTGACGGCGATCTGCGTGACATTGCACGAGTCCCATGTGGCGTGGGGAAGCTACGAAGGTCAGGTGTGAACCTGCATCTGGTGGTGCCCGGTTCGCTCGAGCAGCGAACTGGTGGCTATATCTACGACGCGCGCATCGTAGATGGGCTCCGCAGACTTGGCTGGCGCGTGCTGGTGCACAACCTCGGTGGCACATTTCCGGACGCCGACACCGAGGCCCGTGCGAACCTGCGCGCGACGCTGGCCACCATCCCTGACGGCGAGCGTGTCGTCATCGATGGTCTGGCGATGGGCGGGTTGCCCGAGCCGGTTCGGGCCGAGCGTGACCGGCTCCGGATCCTCGCTCTGGTGCATCATCCGTTGGCGGACGAAACGGGGCTCGACGAGGCGACACGCGCGCGGTTCGTCGACTTGGAACGGGCTGCCCTGGCCGTCTGTGCCGGTGTACTGGTCACCAGTGAGTTCACCGCCCGTCGGCTCGGGACCCTCGGTATGGAGCCGGCCGGTGTCCGAGCGGTCCGTCCGGGCCTCGACCCGGCGCCACCAGCCATCGGCCCGGGTCCGGGGGCGGCCCCGGCGTTGCTGTGTGTCGCGTCCCTGATTCCGCGCAAGGGGCAGGACGGGCTGGTCCGCGCGTTGTCCACCCTGCGAGATCTGCCATGGAGCTGTGTGTGTGCCGGCAGTCTCCATCGTGCCCCGGCGTTTGCCGAAGTGGTGATGGCGTTGGCGCGGGAGCGCCGCTTGGACGACCGCATTCGCTTTCCCGGCGAGTGCGAGCCCGATGCGCTGGACAATCTCTACCATCGTGCGTCGCTGTTCGTGCTGCCGTCGCATTACGAGGGCTATGGCATGGCGCTCACAGACGCCATGGCGCGTGGCCTTGGAGTGGTCAGCACGACGGGTGGCGCGATTCCGCACACGGTGTCTGGCGCTGCGGCCGTGCTGGTGCCGCCAGGAGACGACACGGCGCTGGCGGAGGCGCTTGGCCGTGTGTTGGCGGTGGAAACCGGCGCCCGGCGCCGCGCCGAGATGGCATCTGCCGCCCGGCGTCATGCCGACGGGTTGCCCGACTGGACGCAGGCCGCCCAGGCGTTCGCCGAGGCCACAATTGAGCTGACAACAGATGGAGACGTTTGATGCCGACTGGCTCGCGCTCCGGGAGCCGGTGGACCACCGATCCCGAGCCGAGCCGTTGCTCACATTGCTCGGTGACGCCTGGCGGGCTCGAGGCTGGTCACGCGTACTGGACCTCGGGAGCGGCGCCGGTTCCAATCTGCGGTTTCTGACCCCACACCTTCACGCAGGACAGCAGTGGCTGCTGGTCGACCACGACCTGGATCACGTTCGGGCGCTACGATCTGCCACCGTGCCTGCGTCGGCCCAGAGTGTCACCGTTATGCGGGGTGACCTCGCTCACGAAGGGCTGGCAGCGGTTGCGCGCGTGGACCTGGTCACCGCCTCGGCGCTGCTCGACCTGGTGTCTGAGGGTTGGTTGAACCGACTGGTGGACGCATGTGCCGACGCCCGCTGTGGCGCGTACTTCGCGTTGAGCTATGACGGTGAAATCCGGTGGTCCGGCGGTGAGTCGGGCGACCGGGAGCAGCCAGATCTGGACGATGCGATGGTGCGGGAGGCGGTCAATGGCCACCAGAAGGGCGACAAAGACCTGGGCGCGGCGCTCGGCCCTGGGGCCGGCACCGTGGCCGAGCGGCTCTTCCGGACGGCGGGCTACCAAACTTGGCAAGGTCCGAGCCCCTGGCAGTTGAGTGGCGCCGATGCGTTGCTCGTTGGTCGATTGATCGACGGCTGGGAGGCTGCCGCTGTGGAGGTTGCTCCGAGCGAAGTGCCCCGCATTCGAGCCTGGGCCGCCCGTCGGCGTGAGACGGTGGCCAGGGGTCGGTTCACGCTGAAGGTCGGGCACGGTGACCTGCTGGCCCTGCCCCCTGAACGGCAATGACGCTTCGTCCCCTCGTGCTGCGGGCCTCGGTCAGCATCGGGTTGCTCGGTGGCGTGGCGTGGTGGCTCGATATCGGCGCCGTCGTGTCTCGATTGACGGAAATGCGTCCCGAGTGGGTGCTGGCGGCAGTCGCGCTGTCGGTCCTTCAGGTTGTGCTGCTCGCGTGGCGGTGGCGCTTCACCGCGGGGCGATTGGGTGTCGAGCTGTCGTTCGCAGTAGCGTGGCGTGAATACTACCTGTCGATCTTCCTCAACCAGGTACTGCCAGGCGGGGTGCTGGGCGACGTGTCTCGCGCCTGGCGACAGGCGCGCACGCAGACCCGCCTCGATGGACCGGCCGTGCGGGCTGTCATCTTCGAGCGACTGTCGGCCCAGGCGGTGATGACCTCCGTTGCCGTCGTCTCGCTGTTGACGCTGCCGGTCACCGTCGACGCCGGGTCACGGCTCCTGCTGGTCGGGGCAGGTGCAGCGACCGTGTTCATCGCCACTGCGATCGTGGTCTGGATTCGTCGCCAGTCCTCGGCGGCGTCGCTGTCGGGGCGCGTGCTCACGGAGCTTAGCAGGGCCCATTTGTCCGGTTCGGCGTTCGTGGCACAGCTGGCAAGCGCGACCATCGTCGTCGGCACCTACCTGGCCACCTATCTGGCGGCCGCCCGGGCGGTCGGTGTGGAGACTCCGCTCCCGGTGTTCCTGCCACTGGTTGCTCCGGTCTTGATGACGATGCTGATACCGGTAACGGTTGCCGGATGGGGTCTGCGTGAGAGCGCCGCCGCGGTGCTGTGGGGGGCGGTTGGTCTGACCGCCGCCGACGGTGTGGCGGTGTCGGTCACCTATGGCCTGATGGTGCTGGTCGGCAGTCTGCCCGGGGCCTTGTTCCTCGCGCGGGCGCGTCGCCCTTGACCGGGGCAGTGGACCTGATGGTCCTTGCCGCTCCGATACGAGGCGGGCCTGAAGGCCCTTGCGGCTTCTGGGTCGAGATCGAGTCGCGGGAGCACCGACCAGCCGCGCTCAGCGGAGATCGAGGTCGAACAGGACGTCGTCGTCCAGACGGTAGACGCGGCATGGGGGACGGAGCGCCTGGTCCAGCGAGGGAATCGCGGGCAGGGAGAGGCTGTGGCGACCCGAGCCGATGAGCAGCGGGGCGACGGTGACGTGCAAGCGCGTCAGCGCGCCGGCCCGCAAGAAGCGCGAGACGGTGACCCCGCCTCCCTCGACGAGGACCCTGCGCAACCCCTGGTCGCGGAGCGCGGCGAGGACCATCGCCGGGTCGAAGCCGGGCCGTTCAGGGTGGTCGCCCTCGGTGT